>NZ_JAVVLT010000077.1:0-135527 GCF_036224885.1 Marinobacter sp. OP 3.4 | reverse complement strand
TTCTGCAGGGAAACGTTGTCTGAGCGAAGCGAGTTTGACGTTTTCCGGAAGAAAGCACCCCCACCCCTCGGCCTCCCCCCAACCTCTGGCTCCGGGTCCGGCCAAGCACAATCCAAGCACAGCCGATTGCCGGATCAGGAGAAGCGTTCGCGGAAGTAATCCGGCAGTTCCACCACCTTCTTGTGCTGGAAGTCGAAGAACACAAACCCATACTTGGCCAGCGCCACCGGCTGACCACTGGCTTCCTTGGTCACGCGGAACACGTAATCACCGCCGTATTTGTTCAGGTCGGTCACCCCCACCTCGAAACGGAGACTTTCCGGGAAGAAGGACTCGGACTGGTACATGGTGGCCAGGTCCGTGACGATGATGCCGATACCCGGGGCAATTTTCTCCTCCAGTCCCATCTTCACCATGAACTGCGCCCGGGCTTCCGAGAGCATGGAAATCAGGGCATCGTTGCCCAGATGATTGGCACCATTGATGTCGGTGATACGCACCGGCATGGTGGTGGAGAACACAAACACTTCATCGGGAAACGACAGTTTAACGCGGGCCATGACACAATAACCGATCAGGTGACTCAGGTAGCTTTTGGAAAAAGGACGCGAATCATACGCCGTTCGACGAACCAAATCATCTGGAGCCGTGGGCCGACTTCCGTTATGTTACGATCAAACCCTATAAGAAAAGCACACCCCAAGGCCGTAACCGATCAAGGTAATCCCCATGGAAATCCGCCCCGCTGCCACCCTTGCCATTACCCGTGATTCCGACGAAGGCCTCCAGGTCCTGCTCATGCAGCGCACCTGGGACGCCACCTTCATGCCGGGATTCTACGTATTCCCCGGTGGCGCCGTGGACGAGGCGGACCAGCGCTGCGCACCCTACCTGACCGGCGGCGACGATGCCTCCGTCAGCCATGACATGGGCGTCGATAGTGGAGGCAGTCATTATATGGTAGCCGCCATCCGGGAAAGCTTCGAGGAAGCCGGGGTCCTGCTGGCCCTGGACGACCAGGGGCAGACATTGCCAGCGGACCACCCGGTATTCCGGGAACGGGATGGCATGGTGGCCGGTGACCAGACCCTGGCGGCCGTGTGCCACCAGTACCAACTGGCCCTGCCCCTGGACCGCATGGCCTACCTGGCCCACTGGATCACCCCGCCCGGGCCGCCCCGGCGTTTCGATACCCGCTTCTTCGCCGCCGCCATGCCGGAGGGGCAAACCCCGGCCCACGACCGGCTGGAAACCATCGACCACGTCTGGCTGACCCCGCAACAGGCGATGGACGAACACCGCCAGGGCACCCGGCTGTTCGCCTCGCCGACCTTGCGGACCCTGCGCATCATTGCCGGGTTCGATTCCACCGACGCCCTGCTGCGACACGCCCGCTCCCAGCCGCCCGAGCCGGCACCAAACAAGCCCTGGCCAGCCACGCGGCAGGGCAAGCCGGTCTCCGTCGAGCCCGGCACCGGTCCCTTCGACGAAGTGCGCAAGCTGGACCCGGAAGGCCGGGGCCATGCCCTGGCGGAAATCGTACCGGGAGAGGCCGTGCCACTGGCCGACGGCGTGATTCGCCTCACCTGCCCCAACCCCAGTGCCATGACTGGCCCCGGCACCAACAGCTATCTGCTGGGACACCCCGGCGGGAACTGGACGGTGATCGACCCGGGCCCCGCCGACCAGGGCCATATGGAGCGCATCCTGGAAGTGACCGGCGGACGCATTGAACAGGTGCTGACCACCCATACCCACCCGGACCATTCACCGGGGGCGAGCTGGCTCCGGGAGCGCACCGGCGCGCCGCTTCGGGGAATGCCGGCGCCAGAGCACGACCAGATCCAGGACCACGACTTCCGCCCGGATTCCGTCCCCGTGGACGGCGACCGCATCGAGACCGCCGCCGGCACCCTCAAGACCCTGTTCACGCCAGGGCACGCCTCCAATCACCTGTGCTTCCTGCTGGAAGGGGAACAGATGCTGTTTGCCGGCGATCACATCATGCAGGGCTCCACGGTGGTGATCAATCCGCCGGACGGGGACATGAAGGATTACCTGGACTCCCTGAACCGCCTGCTGGAGGAGGACATCCGCTGGTTCGCCCCGGCCCATGGCTTCCTTATCGGCAAGGTGGAATCAGTGGTGGACTGGCTGGTCACCCACCGCCTGACCCGGGAGAAAAAAATTGCCCAGACCCTGGCGGACCATGGCCCCGGTACCCTGAAGGACCTGGTGAAACACGCCTACGACGACGTGCCCCCGGCCATTCACGGCCTGGCCACCCGTTCGTTGCTGGCGCACCTGATCAAGCTGGAAAAGGACCGGCGCGCGGTACGGGATGATGAGGTATGGGCCTCCACGGAGGCTGGGTGACAGCCCGGTTAAACCTTTGTCAGGCCTCTGTACCGGTGTTTGTGCTTTCGGGTAGCCTTGTGCCCTGAATCAGGATGCCGGGATCCGGACGACGTTTTACCCGGGGATAACGGTGTACCAGTAGCTGTCCAAGGGAGACGCGATGCGCCATAGCCTGTTGTTGCCGGCACTGCTGGCTGTTGCGGTTTCTGCCGGTCAGGCGTGGGCTGAGGATACCACCCCCGCCCGCACCGAATCCCCGGCCCCTTCCGAAACGGTCGAACCCTCCCCGGAGCCTGTAGTAGCGGAAGTGCCTGCCACTCGCACGGCGGACGATGGGCCCCAGGTCATCGCCGACTCTCCGACCAGACCCGCCAGTGATCCGCCAGAGGAAGCTCAGGAAGATACCTTCGAAGACCCCGAAGCCTCGTCCGAGACCCAAACCGCGCAGACCGGGGAGGACGACCCGTCCGCCACACCGCCCCCGGTGACGGAAGCCCCTGCGGTGATCGAGCTGCCGGAGGACGAATCCGTGGAAGACATTACCGCCTCCGACACGGATCTCCAGCGAAACGAACCCGACAGCGAAGAGGCCAACAGCCAATCCGCGACGGACGATTCTCTGGACACTGCTACGGAGGAAGCACCGGTCAACGACAGCGGGACAGCGTCCATTGAGGTCATCCCCGAGACCCAGCCCGCCCAGGCCCAGCCCTTCCGGCTGCTCAGTGGCGAGGTGCTCCCCGGCACCACGGCGCGACTGGGCTGGTCGCCGGGCATCCAGATCGCCGGCCTCTCCCAGCCCACCCCGGTCTTGGTGGTCAACGGCAACAAGCCCGGCCCGGCCCTGTGCATGACCGGGGCCGTCCACGGCGACGAACTCAACGGCATCGAGATCATCCGGCGGGTAATCTACGACCTGGACCCGGCGGAGTTGTCCGGCACCGTGGTGGGCATTCCCATCGTCAACCTGCAGGGCTTCCAGCAGGGCAGCCGCTACCTGGCGGACCGCCGCGACCTGAACCGTTACTTTCCGGGCAGCGAGGATGGCAGCCTGGCCCACCGCATCGCCCACTCCCTGTTCGAGCAGGTGATCCTCAATTGCGACATGCTGGTGGATATCCACACCGGGTCCCTCAAGCGCACCAATCTGCCGCAACTCCGGGCCGACATGGATAACCCCAAAGTCGCCGAACTCACCAAGGGATTCGATGCCATGGTGGTGGTCCACAGCAGCGGGGGCGCCGGCATGTTGAGAACCGCCGCCACCGAGGCCGGCGTTCCCACCGTGACCATGGAGGTGGGCGAATCCATGCGTATCCAAGAGGACCACATCAGCGCCGGCGTTAACAGCCTGGTCAGCCTGATGGAAAAACAGGGCATGACCGCCCGCCTGTTCCAGTGGGGCGACCCGGAGCCGGTGTACTACCAGTCCCACTGGATCCGCGCCAACCAGGGCGGCATCCTGTTCAGCGACGTGGAACTGGGGGCCTATATCACCGAGGGCACCATTCTGGGCACGGTCTCCGACCCCATCACCAACGAGCAGTCCCATATCCGCGCCGATGCCGATGGCCGGGTGATCGGCATGGCCGTGGACCAGGTGGTGATGGCCGGGTTTGCGGCCTATCACCTGGGCTCCCGGGCGGACACCGAGGAACAGGCGGAGTAACTGCAGGGGGCTGACAGGGCCGACAGGTGCCCGCCAGGGTTATTCATAGTAGACTAATGAATTACCCTGACGAGACACCATCCACCCTGTCCGGAGCCGCACCGTGGCACGATACGCTGACCGATCCCTGGCGCTGGCCTACACCGGCCTGGTGCTGACCCCGCTTTTCTGGGCCGGCAACGCCGTGGTGGCCCGGGGCGTGGTGGACACCATCCCCCCGGTGTCCCTGGCGTTCTGGCGCTGGGTGATTGCCCTGGCCATCCTTCTTCCCATCGGCCTGTCCGGAATCCGCCGGGAATGGCCGGTCATCCGGGACCACTGGCCCCGCATCCTGGTACTGGCCCTGTTCAGCGTCGCCTCATTCAATACCCTGCTGTACGTGGCCGCCACTACCACAACGGCGATCAACATTGCGCTGATCAACTCCACCATCCCGATCATGGTCGCCCTGCTGGCGTTCCTGCTCCTGGGCGAACGTACCCGACCGGCACAGGGCATTGGCATTGCCGTGGCATTGGCGGGCGTGCTGATGGTGATCGGTCAGGGCACGCTGGGCCGTCTGATCAGCCTGTCCTTCTCGCCGGGGGACCTGGTCATGGTGGCCGCCGTCGCCAGCTGGGGGATTTTCTCCGTGCTGCTGCGGCGCCTGTCGATCCCGCTGTCCAGCCTCACCTTCCTGAGCATCCAGATTGCCCTGGGCACCGCCCTGCTGACACCGATCTACCTGATTGACCTGCTGCTGATATCCGGCAGCTTTACCCTGTCGGCCTCAACCGTTCCGCCACTGCTCTACGTGGCCATATTCCCCGGCATCCTTGCCTACGCCTTCTGGAACCACGGCGTCTTGGCCGTGGGGCCAGCCAGGGCCGCCATCTTCATGTACCTGGTGCCGGTGTTCGCGTCGGTGCTGGCCTGGCTGTTCCTGGATGAACGCCTGGGCTGGTACCACCTGGCGGGGGGCGCACTGATACTGGCGGGACTGTTCCTGACCACCCGCAACCCGCCGGTACCCACAAAGGCATCGGCGGCGGACCCGGAACAGTAACCGACCGTTGCCACCCAGGCGGACCGGCTAACGCACCCGGTCGGTCTGCAGGTACTGCTCCGGCAGGGAAATACCATCGTCGTACAGAGTAATACCCGAACGCAGGCATACCGACAGGTTCTTGTGGGAGGCTTCCGTCTCCGGCGGCAGCAGTTCCGCCACCGTTTGCATCTCCTCCAGCAGTTCCCGCTCGGTTTCCTGCATGCGGCCCCGGGCGAAGTCACTGATCGCCAGCCCCTGCACGATCTGGTAACGACCATAGTCACAGCGCACCGGGAAAGAGTAGAAAATCCCCTTCTCGATACCGTAACTGCCGTCGCTGACGATCCCCATACTCACCCAGTCATTCTCCGGCGTGCCGTTGATCCAGTCGTGCATGTGGTTGAGGATCGCCTGGGCCGCCGAGGCGGCACTGGAATGCCCCCGGGCCTGGATAATCGCCGCGCCCCGCTTCTGGATCTTGCCGATGAACTGCTGCTGGTACCAGTCCTCGTCCACCTGGGGCAGGGCCGGCTCGCCATGGATAGTGGCATGGGTCAGATCCGGGAACTGGGTGGAGGAATGGTTACCCCACACGGTGATGCGGCGAATAGCCCGGGGATTGGCCCCGGTATGGTTGGCCAGGATGCCCCGGGTCCGGTTGTGGTCCAGCCGCGTCAGGGCCGTGAACTGGGCCGGGCTCAGGTCCGGCGCATTGCGACTGGCAATCAGGGCGTTTGTGTTGGCGGGGTTGCCCACCACCAGCACCTTCACGTCCCGGTTGGCGTACTCATTGATGGCCCGCCCCTGGCTGGCGAAAACCGGGGCATTGGCGGCAATCAGCTCACTGCGCTCCATTCCCGGCCCCCGGGGTTTGGCCCCGATCAGCAGCACATAGTGGGCACCCACCACGCCTGCTTCGACGGAGTCGTGCATGCTGATGCTGTGGAGTAGCGGAAAGGCACAGTCCTCCAGCTCCATGGCAATACCCCGCAGGGGCTCCATGGCCTGGGGCATCTCGATAAGCTGAAGGATCACCGGCTGGTCACGACCGACCATCTCACCGGCGGCGATCCGGAACAGCAGGGAATGACTGATACTGCCGGCCGCGCCGGTCACTGCGATACGCACGGGACGCTTCATTCGCATGGCTCCTGTTCAGGGTGGAACCGGCAACCCTATCAGGTTACGAACGAAATATTGAGCCGAAAATTAAAAACGTCCCGACTTTGTGACCAGAATCCTCCGGCACAACACCCAACCAGTGACCGGTCAGTTATCCTGCCCCATCACCTCGGCAAGCACCTGCCGATGCAGCTCGGCATCCTCCCCGCTGAACAGCACAAACCGGATCCGCCGGACCGATGACAACTGATCCGCCACCGACACCAGGGTCGAGAACGCCACCTTCGCGGCAGGCCCCATGGGATAGCCAAACGCCCCGGTGGACAGGGCCGGAAACCCGATGGACGACAGCCCATGCTTATCCGCCAGCAGCACCCCGTTGCGATAACAGTCGGCCAGCAGGGTGTCCGAGGGCTCGTCCGCCCCGTATACCGGCCCCAGGCAATGAATGACATGGGCATTGGGCAACCCGAACCCCTCGGTGATCACCGCCTCCCCGGGCCGAATGGGCGCCAGGGGCCCACAGGCCCGGGCCAGCTCCGGCCCCGCCGCCCGATGAATCGCCCCGGCCACGCCACCGCCAGTCATCAGCTGCGCATTGGCCGCATTCACCACTGCATCCAGATCCGGCTGTTTGGTGATATCACCCTGGATGCATTCGATCTGGACTCCGTTACCTGTCTGAATGGCCGCACTCATTACCAAAGCCTCCGTTTCTCCATGCGATATCCGAAAGGTTCGACGTGAGATGTGGCAGGGGCTTTTGGAGCAGCGCCATGGATGGCGCGGTCCAAGGTCGGTCCACGGACGGGCCGTGAATTGGAGCGGAAAAAGCCCCTGCCGCAGCTCACCCCACCCAGGCTCGCAGGCTAAAAACACTATGCGGAACGAATGCCAGCCACCGCCACCTCAATCTGCTCCATGGCCTGCCGGATCACCGCCAAAGGCGACCCCAGATTCAACCGCATAAACCCACTACCCTGCTCACCAAACGTCATCCCGGGATTCATCCCCACCCCGGCCTGCTCCACCATGAACCGCTTCAGCCCACCGTCATCCAGCCCCAGGGCCCGGCAATCCAGCCACAACAGATAGGTCCCCTCCGGATCGGTCACACCAATCTCCGGCAACCGTTCCTGGGCAAAGCCAAGCACAAAATCCCGGTTGCCGCGAACATAGTCCATCATCGCCGCCAGCCACTCCGCCCCGTGACGGTAACCGGCCTCGAAGGCCGCGATACTGAACGGATTGCACTGCACCATATGCAGCGAATCGAAGACCCCATCAAGCTGACCCAGCAGATCCTGACGCTCCGACACCACCGCCGACAGCCCCATGCCGGGAATATTGAACGTCTTGCTCGGCGCCACCGTGGTCAGCAACGGATCATCCGGCTCCGCCAGCGTCGCCAGCATGTGGTGGCCCGGCCGGTCGGCATAGACCAGGTCGGCATGGATCTCATCGGAAATCACCACCACCCCGTGGGCCCGGGCAATCTCCAGCACCGCCTCCAGCTCTCCCCTCGACCACACCCGGCCCACCGGATTGTGGGGCGAGCAGAGGAACAGCATCTTCACCGACGGATCCGCCGCACAAGCCGCCAGATGCTCCAGATCCATCTCATAACGGCCATCACGAACCACCAGCGGATTCTCCACCACCCGCCGGCCCGCCTTACGGACACTGCTGAAAAAAGGCGGGTACACCGGCGGCTGGATGATCACTCCCTCGCCCTCGCCGGCAAAGGCCATGGCCGCCGCATGCAGCGTGGGCACCACACCCGGTGCCATGCAAATCCAGTCCCGCTGGATGGCCCACTGGTGATGCTCCCGGAACCAGTCGATCAGCGACTGGTAGAGGCTTTCCGGGAACAGCGTGTAACCATAGGCCGGATGACGGGCCCGCTCCACCAGGGCCTCGGTCACCGCATCCGGGGCGGCGAAGTCCGTGTCCGCCACCCAGAGGGGAATCACGTCGCCCCGGCCGAACACCGCCTTGCGGGCATCGAACTTCACCGAACAGGTCTGTTCCCGGGAAAACGACTGGTCGAAATTCATGGGCGCGGGTGTCTCCTGGCAGGTGGATGGATGATGCGTGAATCCGAGCTTACTGCGCCACCGATGAAAGTCCAAGTGACGACCGCTGACGGAATCCACTACACTTGCGAACCTACCTTTTATCCCGTTGACCCGCTCCGGAGCATGCATGCTGGGCCAGATCCTATCCACCCTGTTGCCGGTCTTCCTGATCGCCGGTTGTGGCGCCCTCTACGGCCGCTACCGTTCCACCGACATCCAGAGCATGAACACCGTGAACATGGAACTGTTCGTGCCCATGCTCGTGTTCGCGGTACTGGCGGATCAGCAGGCGCCCCTTGGGGACTATGCCTGGCTGGCAACCGCGGCGGTGGTCATCGTGCTCGGCTCCGGGCTGATCCTGTGGCCGGTGGCAAGGGCCCTCAATCTCAACCTGAAGACCTTCCTGCCGCCGATGATGTTCAACAACTCCGGCAACATGGGCATCCCGCTGATCGTACTGGCCTTCGGCGACGCCGCCCTGCCCGCCGCCGTGGTGCTGTTCATCGTGGAAATGCTGCTGCACTTCTCCGTGGGCCTGTACATGCTCGACCCGCACACCTCATTGCTGAAACGCCTGCGGGTGCCGGTGGTACTGGCCACCATCGCAGGCCTGGCGGTGAACATCGGCGGGGTCGCCCTGCCTGGCTGGCTGATGGAAGCGCTGGACATGCTCGGGGGCATCTGCATTCCGCTGATGCTGTTCACCCTGGGCATCCGCATGCTGGACGTGGACTTCAGCGACTGGCGGCTGGGCCTGATCGGCGCCATCGCCTGCCCCGCCAGTGGCCTGATCCTGGCCTGGCTGATGATCGCCCTGCTGGACCTGCCCGGCCTGCAGGCCGCCAGCCTGTGGGTGTTCGCGGCACTGCCTCCGGCCGTCCTCAACTACATGGTGGCGGAACAGTACCGGCAGGAACCCCACAAGGTGGCCTCGCTGGTGCTGATCAGCAACCTGGGCAGCCTGGTGGTGATGCCGATCGTGCTCGGGCTGGTGTTCAGCGCCGGCTACCTGTGACCGGACCGCCGGGTGTAGCGGTCAACCAATGCCCCGCTACAACCACCCAAGCCGCTTGCAACCTGCCGGTGTATGTCCGATGGTAAAGGTAGTTTCCCGTTCACAGGGACCCCGGACGGACCCGGATTGCACTTCACCGGGTCTGACGCCGTACACACCTGGGCCCTGACATTTCCTTATCCAAGTTGCCCGATACGGAGGTCTGCCAATGAGTGTTCTCTTGTTGCTTATCAGTGCCCTGGTACTGGTCTACCTGGGCCTGGGCGGCACCGTCGCGACGGTGGTACTGGTTGCCGCCACCCTGGCCGGCATGTCCCAGGACCACTGGCATATCCTCAGCATACTGTTCGGGGGCGGCCTGCTGGCCCTCGCCCTGGTGATCCTCCACGCCCGGGACCTGCGCCGGGACAAGCTGAGCAAGCCGCTGCTGGGCTGGGTACGGGGCCAGCTGCCCACACTGTCCGACACCGAACAGGAGGCCCTGAAATCCGGCTCGGTGGACTGGGACGGTGAACTCTTCTCCGGCCAGCCGCAGTGGTCGAAACTGCTGGACGCCCGCCCTGCCCACCTGTCCAGCGAGGAACAGGCGTTCCTGGATGGCCCGGTGGAAAAACTCTGCGCCATGCTCGACGACTGGAAGATCACCCACGAGGACTACGACCTGCCCAACAAGGTATGGAAGTTCATTCGCGAGAACGGTTTCTTCGGCCTGATGATCCCCAAGGAGCAGGGCGGCAAGGGCTTCTCCCATACCGCGCACTCGGAAATCGTGATGAAGGTGTCCACCCGCAGCGTCTCCGCGGCGGTCACCGTGATGGTGCCCAACTCCCTGGGCCCGGGCGAGTTGCTGATGGAGTACGGCACCGACGAGCAGAAATCCCACTACCTGCCACGGCTGGCCTCCGGTGAGGAAATCCCCTGCTTTGCGCTGACGTCCCCGGTGGCCGGTTCCGACGCCGGCGCCATCCCGGACAAGGGCATCGTCTGCAAGGGCCAGTGGAACGGCAAGGAGGTGCTGGGCCTGAAGGTCACCTGGAACAAGCGCTACATCACCCTGGCGCCGGTGGCCACCCTGATCGGCCTGGCCATCAAGGTCTATGACCCGGACAAACTGCTTGGCGGCGATGAGCAGGTGGGCGTCACCTGTGTGATGGTGCCCCGGGAAACCGAGGGCGTGCACGCTGGTGCCCGCCACCTGCCCATGAATACCGTGTTCATGAACGGCCCCACCTGGGGCAACGACGTTTTCATTCCCATGGAACAGGTGATCGGCGGCCAGGAAATGCTGGGCAAGGGCTGGACCATGCTGCTGGAATGCCTGTCCATCGGCCGCTCCATCTCACTGCCGGCCCTGGGCACCGGCGCCGGCAAGCTGGCCGCCCTCGCCACCGGCTCCTACTCCCTGGTGCGGGAGCAGTTCGGCCGCTCCATCAGCCAGTTCGAGGGGGTCCAGGAAGCCCTGGAACCCATCGCCGGCTACACCTACATGATGGATGCCTCACGCCTGCTCACGTCCGGCATGCTGGACCGTGGCGTGCGACCGGCGGTGCCGTCCGCCGTGCTCAAGTACCGCAATACCGACCTGATGCGGGAAGTGATCAACCGCGCCATGGACGTGGTGGCGGGCCGAGGCGTGATCACCGGCCCCCGCAATTTCCTGGCCCGGGCCTACCAGGCGGTGCCCATCGGCATCACGGTGGAAGGGGCCAACATCCTCACCCGCAGCCTGATGGTGTTCGGCCAGGGCGCCATCCGCTGCCATCCCTTCATCGTGGAGGAGATCGAGGCTGCGGGCATGAAGGACGAACGCCAGGCGGTGCGGAAATTCGACGACATCTTCTATCGCCATATCGCCCACACTACCCGCAATGCCCTGCGGGCCTTCGTGCTGGGCCTCACCCGGGGCCTGGCGGAACCGGTGCCACGGGAAGGGAATATCCAGAAATACTACCGGCAGTTGGCCCGTTTCTCATCGGCCTTTGCCCTGCTGACGGACGTCACCCTGCTGACCATCGGCGGCGGCCTGAAAGCCCGCCAGCGGCTGTCTGGTCGCATGGCCGACTGCCTGGTTCACCTGTACTACGCCAGCGCGGTGATCAAGCAATGGCACGAGGAAGGCTATCCGGACGACCAGCGTCCCCTGGTGGAGTGGGCCCTGCAGACCTCCCTGCGGGATTTGCAGGCCTCCATGCGTGAAGCAGTGATCAACTTCCCGGTGCAGGCCCTGCGCTGGCCCCTGCGCCTGCTGGTCTTCCCGCTGGGGGCCACCGGCCTTAATGGCCCGGACGACCGCCTGGGAGCGGAAGTGGCCGCCACCATCGTCAAGGATACCCCGGTACGCCAGCGCATCAGCCGCGGCTGCTATGTGAACGACAAGCCGGACGATCCCCTGGGCCGGGTCATCAACGCCTACCGGCTGGCCAACGAGACCCGGGAGCTACGCGCACGCCTGCACGAGGCCCTGCACAACCGGGATCCGGAGGAACTGGGCGGTATCGACATGTTGCTGGGACACCAGCGCAAGGAACTGGTGGACTGGGCCCTGGAACAGGGCGTGATCAAGGAGGAAGAGTCCGAGAAGTTACTGGAAGCACTGACCGCCCAGTACGATGTGATCCGGGTGGACGCCTTCGACAACGAAGGCCTCAAGGCCCTGGCCCGCTGTGCCAAGGGCAAACGCAAGGTCGTTGAGCGCCCGCCCCGGGATGAGCAACCTGACGACCAGGCATAGCGAACGGAGTCTGCGCCCTGCATCCCCTCTCCCCAACCCTCTCCCTCCAGGGGAGAGGGAGTTTACTGGTGCAGGCCGCCAGAGCCCCTGCTCGTCTCCCTACACGTGCGTCAGCGCATGCCGGCGCCCGGGCCGGTCCAGGTGTGGCACGTTATTGAAGTTCAGCACCCGGCGGGCGCTGCTACCCACGATCACCTCGCAGAACGCGGTATTGCGGAACTGGAAGTTGAAGTGGATGGCACCCCGCTGCGGGCCCTCGATCAGTTTGGTCAGGGCACTGCCGATAACGCCCCCTGAAGTCACCACCAGCACCGCATCATCACGACCGGCACCCTCACAGGCATGGTCAATGGCGTCGTCGATACGGCTGCCGAAGTCGCCCCAGGTTTCCGTGACATCGGTCAGGCGGTCGTCGATCCAGGCTTCGTAGGCGGCACGGAAGGTGCGCCAGTAATCCTTGAAATCCCGCTTCTGGTGCAGGTGCTGATCGCCGTGGCCGGTGAAGGCCCGGTACATCATTTCGCCGTCGTACTCATTCAGGCCGGGGTGGGTGGACACCTCCGCGCCCGCCCGGGCCATGCCTTCGAGCACGCCCTTGGCGGTGTCCTGCTGACGCTGCAGATTGCCGGCCACCACCCGGTGGAAGTCCAGCTCCCGCTCGGCGAAGTATTCGCCCAGCCAGCGGGCCTGCTGCCAGCCCAGTTCGGAGAGTTGATCGTAGTTGGCCTGACCAAAAGAGGCCTGACCGTGTCGGACAATGAAGAGTTTTGCCATGGGGGGTCCTGTTACTTGTTATCAACTGCAAAGCGCACATCCTGCCCCAGCGGCGGCGGATTGACCAGCCCTGAGCAACCTACAGTAATTGCGAGGCGATGAAAGCGAAGGTGCCGCCGGTCAGCAACAGGGCCAGGATGGCCACCACGCCATCCCGGGCGATCATCGCCAGGCCGAACGTCATCAGTGCCAGTCCACCGCCATTGGCGCTGAAGGGCACGAACTCCATCAACGGCAATGCCAGGGCCACCAGCAGACAGGTCAACGCCAGCATCAGATTACCGCCGCCGTCCATCAGCAGGGTCAGGCGGGGCCGGGTGAAGCGATCCAGAAAGCGGGCAGGCTTGTGCATCCAGCGCAGACCGGTGTGCAGCTTGTCCCGGGGCACCTTGCGCTCACTCAGCCAACGGGGCAGCCAGAGCTCGCTCTTACGGAACAGCATCTGCCCCACCGTCAGCAACACCAGCAGGCCCATCAGGGTGGGCACCCCCGGAATATCTCCAATCAGCGGCGCCAGCACCACCAGGCCGGCAACCACAACAACCGGCCCGAAGGTGCGCGTGCCGGCGGCCTTCAGGATTTCCCTCACGGTGACGTCCTTGCCGTCGCCATCGGTGGCGCGAATCCGCTCCAGCAGGGCGACCAGATCATCGTTCTTGGCCGATCCGTCACTATCCGTCCTGTCGTTCATGCGTTCTCCCCACTACCGGCCGCCAGCAGCCCGCTGTCATCCGCCTGGGCCAGCAGCCATTGCTTCAGGGCCCGCAGGCCGGGCTCGTGGCGGCGACTGATCTTGCTGGCGAAATAGAAGTTATCCCCCGTCACCACACTGTGCAGCGGCAGACGGACAAAATCCCCGGCATCGTCACGGTTGCTGAGCATGTAGTCGTTGGTCAGGGCAATGCCCTGATGATAGCGGGCCGCCTCCAGGGCCAGCAGCATATGGCTGAAATGTTGCACCTGTGTTGAGGGCGGCACCACGCTGTCCACCTCGGCGAACCAGGCTTCCCAGTCGCCACAGGTGCGGTTGTAGATGCTGAAGGTGGACAGCAGGGGATGGCTGGCCAGGGTCTCCGGCGTCAACTCGTCGGTGTCCATGTCCTGCCAGTACTGGCGGCTGCAGACCGGGAACAGTCGCTCCCGGTAGAGCAGGTCGTAGCTGAATGCCGGCGAATCCGTGTTGATGGTAATGAAACTGTCCGCCACCCGCCCCGACAGTACCGGGTGTTCACCGGTCATTTCCAGCACCAGCTGGACCTCCGGGTGTTGCCGGTGCAGGTCCGGCAGGCGGGGCACCAGCCAGCGCACCGCGAAGGAACTGAACACCGCCAGCCGTACGCTGCTGTCCTGCCGCCCGAGTAACTGGCCGGTGGCCTTGTCGATCTGGAACAGGGCGGATGAAATGCCCTCCAGGTAGTCTTGTCCCTCCCGGGTCAGGGCCAGGCTGCGGCCCTGACGCTGGAACAGGGGTTCGCCCAGGAAGGTCTCCAACTGCTTGATCTGGTGGCTGACCGCGCTCTGGCTGACGTTCAGCTCATCAGCGGCACGGGAAAAGCTGTTGAGGCGGGCAACCGCTTCGAACACCGGCAGCGATTTCAGGGGAGGCAGCTTCATTATCGAATAATCTCATACCAGAACAATAAACATCATTTTATCGGATATCTGTACATACCTATACTCCCCGCTCTACCCATTGGCACACCAGTGGTAACGACAGACAGAGGGGAAGGCATCATGTCAGGCAAAACCGTCAACAGTGCAATTCTGCTGCTGATCATTGGTAATGCCATGGCCATCGGCTCGGATGTCTTTATCAAGCTGATGGACACCAACGCCCCGGTATTCCAGTTTGCCTTCCTGCGTAACCTGATCACGGTGGCCCTGTTGGCGACATTGCTGAAAAAGGCGGACTATCGTCGGCTGTTCGAGGGCGCTGCGGTGCACGCCATCCGCTCCCACATACTGCTGGTCGGCCTGCTGTGCATGGTGGTGGCGCTGACCACCCTGCCCCTGGCCACCGCCAATGCAGTGTTCTATGCCGCGCCGGTGCTGGTGATGGTGCTGTCGGTGCTGCTGTTCGGTGAGCGGTTATCGATGCTGAGCATCCTGGCGGTGATCAGCGGTTTTGCCGGCGTGCTGGTGATCCTCCGGCCCGTGGCGCTGGAACTGTCGTCCCTGTCGGCCCTGGGTACTGCCTTCTGCCTGGCAGTAGCCGCATTGACGGTACGCAAGCTGCCCCGCCAGCAGTCCACGGCCCACAAGCTGTTCCTGAACTCGCTGCTGGTATTGCCAGCAAGCCTGGCCCTGGCCCTTTGGGAGGGAGCTCCCTGGCGCTGGGAGATCGTCGCCAGCGCGGTGGGGTCGGCGGCGTTCATCCTCGGCTACAACGGCAGCGTGCTGCGGGCCTATAACCATGTGGATGCCAACCAGGTCACCAGCGCCGAATACACCGGGCTGATCTGGGCCATCGCCATTGGCTGGCTGATGTTCGGCGAAGTGCCGGACCTGTGGTTCGTCACCGGCAGCCTGATGATCATCCTGCCGCTGGTGCTGATCGGCCTGAACCAGCGCCGCAAGCACCGCCTGCTGCACCGGGCCCCGATGGCTGCGGCCCCGGAGGATCAGGCCGTTCACCAGGTTAGTGGTAAGCGTCCTGCATCTCCTTCCAGTCCCTGACCACCAGGGTATCGTCGGCCAGGCGGAAGCGGTCGTCCGGCAGTTTCTCACCCTGGCGCAGGCCCGCCAGCGTGTAGAGCTGCCCCCGCAGGATTCCCGCGACACCCAACGACTTCGCCAGCGCCAGCTCGGTGGCCAGCGGACGGGCCGATACCGCCTGCCCGGACATCTGCGCCATTCTGATCTCGGCGCCATAGACCGCCTCGGTCACCGAAGCGATGGTGTCGTCTGCGGTGAGCACCAGCTCCCAGCTACGGCTGTTGCCCCTGACCCGGTACACCTGGCCGGTAACACCGTTGATGGTCTCCTCCCGGTCGGCCTTGGTGGCGCTCACGGATTCCAGGTCCGGCTCCACCCCCGGCGGCGCGTCGTCCCGGGCCAGGAACTCATCCATGTTCATGGCAAAACGCTTGTTGCCATCCGGCGACTTCATGATGACGAAGTCAGCACCGGCGGAGGTCAGATACCAGGTGGCACTCTCTTCGCTGCCGATGCGCAGGTTGTCGGCGTCCCGGTATTCCACCGGTAACTCGCCGGAGCCATTGCGGTCCAGGGTGATCAAGGCATCGGCCAGCAACGGGGTGGCCAGCAGGGCCGACAGCAGGCCAATGCCGGCCCTCGACAGCAGTGGGAGGGGCACTCTCATGACGGAACTCCTTTCGTCTGTGTATTCCCTGATGGGGTGCAGATCCGGTTGTCCGGCCCACCCCATGGCGACGGGCCGATTGCCGGTGACGGATGCCTGCAGTCTAAAAAACCACCATGCGATTGCAACTGACTGATTTTGCTACAGATCAGGTTTTGAACCGGTTCCCACTTTCGGACATTAAACAGTTTTTCACTTAGGGTTGCCTGGTCTTTACCGGCAAGATGTGGCGACAAGCAGTGGAACTGACCCATTCGCAGGAGGCGTCCCATGTCCAAGGCCCTGGCCTTTGTAACAGGCATCGCAGTCATCATCGTTGTGCTGTGGCTCCTGTTCACGCCCGACACCGACCCGCAAACCGACACCCCGCCGCTGACCGGGGCGGAATCCGGATCCGTCGGCAGCGATACAGCGCCTGCCTCCGGCCAACAGCAGGCCCCCGGGGTACAGGACAGCAACCTGCCGGAATCCGTATCTCACTGGCCAGACCCGGAAGCCACGTCCGCCCTGCCGGCGCGTCCCGACAACCCGGCCCGCAATGCCCGTCCGGTGATCTCCCTGTGGGAGGCCGGCAACCATCCCGACAAGACCGAGGTGGACGGTTTTCCGGCCACCCGCCTGCAGGCCAACCCCGAGGCCCTGGCCGGCCTGCATGTGGGTCAGCAGGTGGCCCTGCCGGTGCCCGAACTGAACCGCACCGTCACCGCCCGCCTCACCACCACCCATAACCAGTTGAACAATATCGAGGTTTTTCGTGGACCGGTGACCGACGGCCATGCCAAGGACAACGTCGTTGTGACCCGGGGTGAAACCTCCACCTACGTGGTTCTCAGCACCCGGGATGGCGTCTATTCCGCCGTTATCGACAACCATAGCGGTGACGCCGTACTGACCAGCGAGACCGACGTACAGGACAAACTGGCCGGACATGAAGATGCCATTCCGGTACCGGGCATCGACCAGACTCCGCCGGGCTCACCGTCCGGCTAGGAGCCAGACCCGAGCCGTCTTCGCTCCCACCGGAGCCGCCGTGGATCCATCCGCGGCCTTCATGCAGTAAGGCAGCCTTTTACCCGCGCGCTGCCGGCAGTACCCAGACGGGACACTAAACAGAAGAATCGGCGAACAGGAGTACCCGCCGTTAAAAAATTCACCCTAAATCAGGGACCGACGCTATGAAACCATCCATCCACTGGCTCGCCGGGGTCTCCCTTGCCATGGGCAGCGCCGTCAGCCAGGCAAACCAGGTCGATGTCCTGGTCTACTACACCGATGAAGCCGCCAGCACCAGTTCGGGCGAAGACATTGACGCCCGCATCGTCTCCTATGTGGAACACGCCAACCAGGCCTACCGCAACAGTGATATCGATCTCCAGCTCCGTCTGGTGGGAACCGAACGTGTCCAGGGCAGCTACGGCAGCGTTGATGGCAGTGTTCTCGGACGCTTCCGTACAGACAGCACCGTGGCCCGCCAGCGCCGGGAATACGGTGCCGACCTGGTCGCGCTGATCAGCACCCCGCAAAGCACCGCCGGTGGCTACGTCTGCGGTGTTGGTTACCAGCCCGGCGGCAGTGAGGGCAGCGGGAACTTCTACTCCAACGCCTCCGCCTATGGCTACAGCATGACCGGGGTGAACTGCGGCTATAACACCTTTGTCCACGAGTTGGGACACAACATGTCCCTGGGTCACTCCCACGCCCAGAACTCCTTTGGCTCCGTGTTCCCCTGGGGCCGGGGGCACGGGGTCTCCGGCCTGTTCAGCACCATCATGGCCTACCCGCAGTCCTATGGTACCCGCAACCACCTGGCGCAATTCGCCAGCCCGGACCAAAACCGCTGCGAGGGCCAACCCTGTGGCGTTGACAGCAATCGCAACGACGGTGCCGACGCAGTGACCGCCGTTAACAGCCTGGCAGCCCAGGTGGCGGACTTCATGCCCACCGCCGTGATTGACGATGGCGATCCCGACGGGGAAGAACCGGACAACGGAGGTAATCCCGACGACGGCGACAACCCCGGCAATGGTGACAATCCGGACGACGGAGGTGATTCCGGCGACGGTGGCGACAACGGCGGAGACGATGGTGGCGATGACGGCGGTATCGACCCGGACCTGCCCCTGTGCGACAAGCCCGAACTGGCCGAGGACAACCTGATCAGCGGCCCGGACTTCAACGACCTGGCGCCCTGGAGCAGCTTCAACAGCGCCGCCACGCTCACCACCGCCAGCATCGAAGCCAGCTGCGGCCGCGATAACCTGCTGCTGGCGACCGACCGTACCGAATACTATGGCGGCCCGGTGCAGACCATCGAGGGCGGCCTGGAAGCCGGTGCCGAATACCGCCTCACCGCCAGGCTGGCCCTGGCGGGCACCGACGGTCGTGATGCCGTTCGCGCCAGCATCGAGCTGACCGACAGCGAAGGCACCCGTTACCAGAACCTGCCGGAACTGTCCGTGACTGCCAATGAGCTGAGCCAATACGACGAGACCTTCACCGTCGCCAGCGACGGCGATATCAGTCAGGCCCGTCTGATCCTGTCCGGTCCCGATGAAGGCATCGACTTCGTCGCCGATGAGGTCCGCCTGGTGAAAGTCTCCGACGCCCCTGACGAGGACGACGGCGACTCCGGCAACGACGGCCCCACCATCGTACTGGAAGAGGGCTTTGAGGACGGCGGCACCGGCTGGTCCGGCTTCATGGGCAGCTGGGTGTTCCGCACCCGCACCGCCAGCGAGGGCAATTTCGGCCTGGCGTCCCTGTTCCGCATGTCCACCTACTCCGGTCCGGCCGTGGAAGCCACGGGACTGATCGAGGGGGGAGAGACCTACTCTGCGTCCGTGGACATCATGCTGAGCAACCGCCGCATGGCCACCGACAGCGCCCAACTCTGGGCCTGGTACGTGGACGACGAGGGCGCCCACTGGCAGCAGCTTGGCGGGGCGGAGCTGGCCACCAACAACTGGTCGTCGCTGCAGGGTCAGTTCAGCATCCAGCCTGTCGGCAGTATCAGCCAGCTACGGCTGCACATCATGGGTGCGGATACGTCCAGCCGCATCGTTATCGACAACTTCAGACTCGGTCAGGAGTAGGTTCACGCAGTACTCAGTGACAGATAGCACTCAGTGACAAGTAGTACTCGGTGACCCCTTGAGCACCCGACTCCCCGTTCGGGTGCTCTTTTTTCTTTCCAGGGTGCCCCAGCACGCCAATTCACTGGACAATCCGCCATCCGGCTGTCTAGGATGAAGTTTCGTTTTGCAACCTGATTCAACTTTCGACCTGATTCAACAACCACCAACAACACTCAGGAGCCCGCCATGTTTCTCAGCGATCCCAAGACCCTGACCACCCCACGCGGTACCTTCACCTGGCGCGAAGGCGGGGACACCAACGGCGCCCCGGTGGTGATGATCCACGGCTGGCCGGAAAGCTCCTACTGCTGGGAGCACGTGGGCCGGCACCTGAAAAAGGGCCTGCGGGTGATCGCCCCGGACCTGCGGGGGCTGGGCGACAGCGAGCGCACCGAGGGCCGGGAGCACTACGTCAAGCATGCCCTCGCCCACGACGTGGTCAGCATGCTGGATGAACTGGGCATCGATGACTTCCAACTGATTGGCCACGACTGGGGCGGCATCGTTGCCCAGGAAGTGGCACTGGCGATCCCGGACCGGGTCAGCCGGATGATCATCATGAACATCGCCCTGGTGAACAACCTCAAGGGCAATATGGAAGTGATCGAAAAGGTACGCTCCGGCAGCAACAAGTCCTACTGGTACCAGCACTTCCAGCAGGAAAAGGGCCTGGCGGAGGCCATGATTCCCGGCAAGGAGGACGCCTGGATCCGGCACTTCGTCCGTGGCGTGGTGGAACCCATTCCGGAGGATGCCGTTGCCGAATATGTGCGGATGTATTCCATTCCCGGCACTCCGGGCGCAGGGGCCAGCTACTACCGCACCTTCGCCGACGACACCAAGCGCTGGGCGGCACTTTCCGGTCACAAGTGGTCCATGCCGAGCCTCTACATCTACGGCAACAAGGACAGGG
Organism: Marinobacter sp. OP 3.4; assembly: GCF_036224885.1. Classification (NCBI taxonomy): domain Bacteria; kingdom Pseudomonadati; phylum Pseudomonadota; class Gammaproteobacteria; order Pseudomonadales; family Marinobacteraceae; genus Marinobacter; species Marinobacter sp. OP 3.4. The sequence goes on along the minus strand of NZ_JAVVLT010000077.1, from coordinate 115,384 downwards.
TGATCATCCCCGAGTACCTGAACCACATCGAGGACTGCTTCGAGTCGATCCGGGTGGAACAGGTGGATGCGGGGCATTTCCTGCAGGAAGAGAAGCCGGAGGAAGTGGCCGGTCATATGAACGGTTTCCTCCAGGCCTAGTGCCGGGAGGACCGTTATTCCGAACGCTGTCCCAGGGCCAGGCGGGCCACCAGCTGCTCGATCCGCTCCACAGCGGCCTCGTTGCCCTTGCGGCCCGCCTGCACCACCTGGGAGCCGACCGTCGCCATGTACATGAGCCTGGCCAGGTCTTCCACCTGATCCCCCGCCACCCCCAGGTGACGGAATAGCAGTTTGTTCTGCTCGACCCGGGCCCGGTCCACCTCGTCAACAATCCGGGCGGCGTGTTCATTGCGGCGGGCGAAGTCACGAACGGCCAGCTCCACCTGAAGTCGGCGGATGTTGCGGGCGGCGTCCGTCAGCAGGATCTGGAGGATCTGATGCAGCTCCTCCTCAGGGTTCTCCCCCTTTGGCCGCATGTAATCCAGCTCCACAAACCGCCGGTCCCGCCAGCGATCCAGGAAACTGACCACCAGATCCTCATGGTCCCGAAAGTGCCAGTAGAAGCTGCCCCGGGTGACCCCCAGACGCTTGGCCAGGGTCAGCACCCGCAGGTTACTAAAACCGCCCGCTGCTACCTCACCGGCGGCGGCGTCCAGCCAGTCGTCCCGGGTCAGCTGGGCTTTATTGGTAGCCGCTCTGGATGGGGTGCGGCGTTTGTCGGACGCTTTCGCCATAAATCGGTCTCGGACCTCTGGAACCGTTAAAGAAGGAATAAAACACAGTGATTCAATAAGTTAAAGATCCGACGGATAGCTGTAACCACAGCGTCGTTGACCTTTATACCGCCCATACATTACTGTACGGAATCCCCAGACACCAGTGTATGGAAGAAATTCGCGCGTTCCATCACGTGCATCGGCGGCCCCAACGCCTTACCACGGGCCGCCACAGAGCGACCCATAAAGGAGCCAGCATGAGCACAGCACACTATGACACCAACGGTAATGTTGCCGTTATCCGCCTGGACAACCCGCCGGTAAACGGCCTCAGCCTCGGCCTTCGCCAGGGCATCGTCGAAGGCATCAGGAAGGCCGAGCAGGACAGCGCCATCGAGGCCATCATCATCACCGGTTCCGACCGGGCCTTCTCCGGCGGCGCCGACATTACCGAGTTCGGTACCCCCGCCGTCATGCAGGAGCCGATCCTCACCACCGCCATCCACTATGTGGAGACCGCGAAGAAGCCGGTCATCGCCGCCATCAGCGGCAACTGCATGGGCGGCGGCCTGGAACTGGCCCTGGGCTGTAACTACCGCGTGTCCACCCCGGACGCCACCCTGGCCCTGCCGGAAGTGAAGCTAGGTATCCTGCCCGGTGCCGGCGGCACCCAGCGACTGCCCCGGGTGATCGGTGTTGAGCACGCCCTGAACATGATCGTGTCTGGCTCCGTGGTCCCCGCCAAACAGTTCCAGGGCACGCCGCTGCTGGACGAGGTGGTGGAAGGTGACCTGATGGAAGCCGCCCTGGCCTTCGCCCGCAAGGTGGTGGCCGAGAAGATGCCGCTGAAGAAAGTCCGCGACCTGAAGGTGAAGCACCCGAATCCGGAAGGCTTCTTCATGTTCGCCCGCAACACCATCGGCGCCATGGCCAAGAACTACCCGGCCCCGCTGAAGTGCCTGGAAGCGGTGGAAGCTTCGGTGAAAAAGCCCTTCGATGAAGGCATGAAGGTGGAGCGTGAAGGCATCAAGCAGCTGATGCAGACACCGGAATCCGCCGCCCTGCGTCATGCCTTTTTCGCCGAGCGCAAGACCAGCAAGATCTCCGATGTGCCCTCCGACACTCCGACCCGCGACATCAATCAGGTGGGCGTGATCGGCGCCGGCACCATGGGTACCGGCATCTCCATCAACTTCCTCAACGCCGGCATTCCGGTGACCATCGTCGAGATGAAACAGGAAGGCCTGGACCGTGGCGTGGAAGCCATCCGCAAGGTCTACGAAGGTCAGGTCAAGAAAGGCCGCATGACCGAGGACAAGGCCAAGGCGAAGATGGACCTGCTGACCCCGTCCCTGAGCTATGACGACCTGAAGGACGTGGACCTCGTGATCGAGGCCGTGTTCGAGGAAATGGGCGTCAAGGAGCAGGTATTCACCAAGCTGGATGAGATCTGCAAGCCCGGCGCCATCCTGGCCTCCAACACCTCCACCTTGGACGTGAACAAGATCGCCAGCTTTACCAAGCGCCCGGAAGACGTGATCGGCCTGCACTTCTTCAGCCCCGCCAACATCATGAAGCTGCTGGAAGTGATCCGTGGCGACAAGACCGCCAAGGATGTGCTGGCCACCGCCATGAAACTGGCCAAGACCATCAAGAAGACCGCCGTGGTCTCCGGTGTCTGCGACGGCTTTATCGGCAACCGCATGATCAACCAGTACTCCCGCGAGGCCCTGACCATGCTGGAGGAAGGCGCCAGCGTGCAGCAGATCGACAAGGCCATCGAGAAGTTCGGCTTCGCCATGGGCCCGCTGCGCATGGCCGACCTGGCCGGCGGCGACATCGGCTGGGCCATCCGCAAGCGCCTGTACGCGGAAAACCCCGGCATGAAGAAGAACCTGATCGCCGACCGCCTGTGCGAAATGGGCCGTTTCGGCCAGAAGACCGGTGCCGGTTTCTACAAGTACGAGCCGGGCAACCGCAAGGCCCTGCACGACCCGGAAGTGGACAAGGTGGTGGACGAGTGCCGTGCCGAAATGGGCATCACCCCGCGCAAGATCAGCAACCAGGAAATCGTCCAGCGTTGCGTCTACGCCCTGGTGAATGAAGGTGCCCGTATCCTCGAGGAAGGCATCGCCCAGCGCGCCTCCGATATCGACATGGTGTACCTGACCGGCTACGGCTTCCCGGTCTTCCGTGGCGGCCCCATGCACTACGCCGAGCAGGTGGGCCTGGCCAACGTGGTCCGCGACATGGAAGCTTTCGACGCCAACCCCAACACCCAGAAAGGCTTCTGGGAACCGGCCGACCTGCTGGCGAAGTGCGCTGCGGAAGGCAAAGGGTTTGACCAGTAAGGCGAGCGTCCCCGGAATCAACGAATTGACCGCCGGGGCCCTCGCGGGCTTCGGCACACAGGAGAAAGATTATGTCCAATGATGTTGTCATCGTATCCACCGCCCGCACGCCCCTGGCCAAGTCCTGGCGCGGCGGCCTGAACATGACCCACGGCGCCACCCTGGCCGGCCATGCCATCCAGCATGCCGTTGAGCGTTCCAAGGTGGACCCGAACGAAATCGAAGACGTGCTGATGGGCTGTGCCCTGCCGGAAGGCTCCACCGGTAACGATGTGGCCCGCATGGGCGCCATCCGTGCCGGCCTGCCGGTATCCGTGGCCGGCGCTACCATCAACCGGTTCTGCTCTTCCGGCCTGCAGGCCATTGCCATGGCCGCCCAACATATCGCCGTGGACAGGGTGCCGGTGATGGTCGCCGGTGGTGTCGAGTCCATCTCCACCGTCCAGGCCACCGTCAACCAGAACTACCTGGCCGAGCCCTGGCTGATGCAGAACAAGCCGGAGCTGTACTGGTCCATGCTGCAGACCGCCGAAACCGTGGCGGATCGTTACAAGATCAGGAAAGAGGACATGGACGAGTACGGCGTACGCAGCCAGACCCTGGCGGCCAAGGCCCGTGAGGAAGGCAAGTTCGACGACGAGATCGTGCCCATCACCACCACCGCCGGTGTCGCCGACAAGAAGACCGGACAGCTGTCCAGCCAGGAAGTGACCGTGTCCCAGGACGAGGGCATCCGTCCGGATACCAACCTGGAAGGCGTCAGCAAGATCAGCTCCGCCATGGAAGGCGGCGTGGTCACCGCCGGTAACGCCAGCCAGTTCTCCGACGGTGCCTCCGCCTGCGTACTGATGGACGGCAAGCTGGCCGAACAGCGCGGCGTGCAGCCCCTGGGCATTTTCCGCGGCTTTGCCGTGGCCGGTTGCGAGCCGGACGAAATGGGCATCGGCCCGGTCTACGCGGTACCCAAGCTGCTCAAGCGTGCCGGCCTGACCGTGGACGACATCGGCCTGTGGGAACTGAACGAAGCCTTCGCCGTGCAGGTGCTGTACTGCCAGCGTGAACTGGGCATCCCCATGGATCGCCTGAACGTGAACGGCGGCGCTATCGCCGTGGGTCACCCCTACGGCACTACCGGCTCACGTCTGGTCGGTCATGCCCTGATCGAAGGCAAACGTCGCGGCGTAAAATACGTCGTGGTCACCATGTGTGTCGGCACCGGCATGGGTGCGGCAGGCCTGTTCGAAGTGGCCTGACCACCAGTGTCCCGGGCGGTTAATTCCCGCGGTAGGTCCGCGAATTAACCGCACGGGACACTCGGTTCGTCCGATTGGACGATTGCGAATCCGACCCCGGGCCCCTGAGAATGCGCAGGGGCCCTTGTCGTAACAGAAGCGAAAGCGAGTATAAGCCATGGACCTGAATTACACCCCGGAACAGGAAGCCTTCCGCCAGGAAGTGCGCCAGTTCCTGAAAGACAAGCTGCCCGCCGACATCCAGGAGCGGGTGCAGAAGCGACTGCGGCCCAACAAGGACATGATCCAGCGCTGGCAGAAGATCCTGTACCAGCAGGGCTGGGGTGCCTCCACCTGGCCCGAGGAGTTCGGCGGCCCGGGCTGGACCGAGGTTGAACAGCTGATTTTCGAGGAAGAATGTGCCCTGGCCGGTGCCCCGCGCCAGCTGGACTTCGGCCTGCGCATGGTGGCGCCGGTGATCATGAAGTTCGGCAACCAGGAACAGAAGGACCGCCACCTGCCGGGCATCATAAGCGGCGACGTCTGGTGGTCCCAGGGCTATTCCGAGCCCGGCTCCGGTTCCGACCTGGCCTCCCTGCGTACCACCGCCGAGCGGGACGGTGACCACTACATCGTCAACGGCCAGAAAACCTGGACTACCCTGGGCCAGCACGGCGACTGGATCTTCTGCCTGGTGCGCACCAACAAGGAAGTGAAATCCCAGGAAGGCATCTCCTTCCTGCTGATCGACATGAAGAGCCCGGGCATCGACGTCAAACCCATCATCATGCTGGACGACGAGCATGAGGTGAACGACGTGTTCTTCGACAACGTCAGGGTGCCGGTGGAAAACCGCATCGGCGAGGAGGACAAGGGCTGGACCTACGCCAAGTACCTGCTGGGCCACGAGCGTACCGGCCTGGCCAACGTCGGCCAGTGGAAAGCCATGATGCGCCGCCTCAAGGAAATCGCCCGCGAGGAGCAGGACGACGGCAGGCCGATCATCGAGAACGCCCGCTTCCGTGACCGTCTGGCGCAACTGGATGCCGAGCTGCGTGCCCTGGAAATCACTGTACTGCGGGTGCTGACTGCCTCCAACGGCCCGGGTCCCGAGGCCTCCATCCTCAAGATCCGTGGCACCGAAATCGGCCAGCGCATGTTCGAACTGGCCATGGAAGCCACCGGCCAGGACGCCATCGCCCATATCCCGGATGCCCTGGAGCCAGACTACGACGGCCCGCTGGTGGGCAGCATGAATGCCGTGCCCGGTGCCGGCGACTACTTCAACATGCGCAAGCTGTCGATCTTCGGCGGATCCAACGAGATCCAGCGCAACATCATTTCCAAGCTGGTTCTGGGCCTGTAAGGAGCGGATCATGAATTTTGAACTGACTGAAGAGCAGCAGATGCTGCAGGACTCGCTGCGCCGCTTCCTGGCCAACGAGTACACCGTTGAGAAACGCCGTGAGATCGTCAAGTCCGGCAAGGGAACCGACGAAACCATCTGGAACGCCCTGGCGGAAATGGGCCTGCTGGCGTTCACCTTCCCCGAGGACTACGACGGCCTCGGCGGCAACGGCATCGACACCATGCTGGTGATGGAATCCTTCGGCCGCGCCCTGGTCACCGAGCCCTACCTGGCCACCGTGGTACTGGCCGGTGGACTGGTGCGCGACGCCGGCTCCGACGCCCAGAAGCAGGCCATCCTGCCGGCCATCGCCAGTGGCCAGAAGCTGATGGCCCTGGCCGCCTACGAGCATGGCGCCCGCTACAATCTGGCCAACGTGAAGACCGTGGCCAAGGGTGACGGCAGCGATTACGTGCTCAACGGCAGCAAGACCGCCGTCATCCACGGTGGCCAGGCCAACCAGCTGATCGTCTCCGCCCGCACCAGCGGCGATGTCCGCGATGAGAGCGGCATCACCCTGTTCCTGGTGGACGCCGATGCCAGCGGCGTGACCGTCACCGACTTCGCCACCCACGACGGTTTCCGCACCGCCGAGGTGAGCCTGAAGGACGTGAAGGTCTCCGCCGATACCATCGTGGGCGAGGCTGACAAGGGCTTCCCGGCCCTGGAAAAGGCCATCGACCAAGGCATCGCCGCCGTCTGCGCGGAAGCCGTGGGCACCATGGACGCCATGACCGAGGCCACCTTGGAGTACACCCAGACCCGCAAGCAGTTCGGGGTACCCATCGCCAAGTTCCAGGTTCTGCAGCATCGCATGGCGGACATGTTCATCCACGCCCAGCAGGGCCGCTCCATGGCCATCCTGGCGGCGGACTACGCCGACTCCGATGACCGGGATGCGCGCCGCGAGGCCATCTCCCAGGCCAAGCTGCTGATCGGCCAGGGCGCCCGGGAAGTGGGCCAGGCCGGCGTCCAGCTGCACGGCGGCATGGGCGTAACCGACGAGATGTTCTCCGCCCACCTGTTCAAGCGGCTGACCCTGATCAACCTGCTGTTCGGGGACGCGGACTACCATCTGGGCCAGGTCAGCGACAACCTGCTGGACAAGACCGCCTAACATCCAATAGCGGTGCCCGGCCCCGGGTCGGGCACAGGACAACAACAGGAGTCCCCCAATGAGCGTAAAACAACTCTTCGACATGACCGGCAAGGTTGCCCTGGTGACCGGCGGCTCCCGCGGCCTGGGCCTGCAGATGGCCGAAGCCCTGGGCGAAATGGGCGCTAAGGTGATCATCAGTGCCCGCAAGCAGCACGAGCTGGATGAAGCCGAAACACATCTGAAGGACATGGGCATTGAGGTGAAAACCATCACCGCCGACATGTCCAACCGTGAGGCCATCGCCTCATTCGTGGACGAGGCCGTTGGCGCCTTCGGCGATATCGACGTGCTGATCAACAACGCCGGCGCCACTTGGGGCGCCCCGGCGGAAGACTACCCGGACGAAGCCTGGGACAAGGTGATGAACCTGAACGTGGACGCCATGTTCTTCCTCACCCGGGAAGTGGCCAAGCGCTGCATGATCCCCCGCAAATCCGGCAAGGTCATCAACATCGCCTCCATCGCCGGCCTGTCCGGCAACCCCGGCGACATGAAGACCATCGCCTACAACACCTCCAAGGGCGCCAACGTCAACTTTACCCGCGCCCTGGCGGCGGAGTGGGGCCACTACAACATCAACGTGAACTCCATCTGCCCCGGCTTCTTCCCATCGAAGATGTCCCAGGGCCTGCTGGACGCCATGGGCGAGAAGATGCTGGAACGCATCCCCCTAAACCGCTTCGGCGGCGAGGAAGACATGAAAGGCCTCACCGTACTGCTGGCCAGCGAAGCCGGTCGCCACATCACCGGCCAGAACATCGCCATCGACGGCGGCACCACCAGCTCTTAAAGAAACCCCCTTCTCGGTTGCACTGGACGCCAGTGCCAGTCCTTGGCCCGACCGCCTTTGGTGGTTCGGGCTTTTTTGTGCTTGGTGCTTGTTTACGGTTGGCGACACAGACTGGGAGTCGGGGTGGTATGCCGTTTTCTAAATGGCATATTGGAAATACGAAATATGGAACGCTCGCGATTACGAGGTCACTTTGTTCGGTTTCGCTAACCCGTTGACTGAACGGCCGTTTACCTTCGATAGAACCCGATGGTTCTCGGAGTTATCTAGCGTTCTCGTTTTTCGCAATAATACCAAACGCAGCCTAATACGCTGTTAGGACAGTGTCTCAAAAGGACTGACAACGGGCTGTCGGGACAGCTATAGGTGGCTCCCTACATCGGAAACTGTGGACCTGCGCCAGCGGGTTGGCCTTTGTCTACTTGTTTCTGCGCCTGGCGCACCTTTTCCGTCACGGTATTGACCAGATAGGGCCAGAACCCCTCCTGCTGAATGGTTCTTTGAAGGCGTTCAGGCGGGATGAATCGCGACATTTCGAACTGGAACTGGCTTTTCTGTTGATCGTCCTCTGCCAGCAACTGCAGGCGTTCGTCCGCCAGCTGAAGAAAAGCCTGCGGATCTTCACCGTGGTCCGCCAGTTTCGCCTCAATCAGTTCAAACGCCGGTTCAATACCCCCTTGCGTCAGCCACGCAATATCCCAGAGGTCACGATACTTCAGCCGCCCTGGCCGCATGGCAAAGGCCACCAGTTTATCGGCGAAGATTTCCTCACGACTTTGGGTGTTGATGATCAGGGATTCAGTACCAAGATTGATGCCGTAGTGATTCCGGAGCGTTCGGGGTTCGATCTGGTAGCTGGGCACCGAGCAGATATCCAGGTGGATCTTCTGGGCTGGCATGTTCCGACGATCCGGCGCCGTGTTCACCTTGAGCTTCCAGGTATCCACGTTACCCTGCTTTTCAGCCCTGGGTTCGGTCACGGTGATGGGTACTTCATACTTCTCTTGCAGGCGGCCCTCAAGGGTGTCCTTGAACTTGTCCAGGTCAGCCTTGGAAAAGTCCGCCCCTCCGGTAAAGTCGAGATCTTCACTCAACCGGTTCGAGCCATAGCACGCTCGCAGACAGGTATCGCCAATAAAGGTCAGCTGCTGCAACAGATCAGCCTGGCTCAGCTCTCGGAGAATATCGTGGTGCAGGATTTCCTTCTCCACTACGGCTCGAAGGGCCCTCAACTCCTGCTGATTGCGGAGCGCTTCGTCTACGAGAGCGTCAAACACTGCCATCGGTTGTCTCCTGTACCAAGTCGAGGGTAGAGCGGTTAAATCGGTGCATGTCGTCCAGGGCCAGCTCATTATCCGCTCTGTAAAGGTGGCGATCGGAATCATAGTGGAGATGCCCTACCACGTCGGACATACGACGCTCCGTATGGATGAACTCTATCGTGCCATACCGGCCGCAGTTCACTTTGGCAGATCGCCCGGTGCTTACCACGGTAATCCAGGACATCGGCATCTGGGAGATAAGGCCCGCTTCACTCAGTGCCGTCTCCAGGCTGATGTAATTGAAATGCCGGGCACGCAGTAGGGCCGCAGCGTGGAAAAGGATGAGGCCGCTTTGGTCTGGGGCACCGGGGTATTGGTAGATACCCTGGCATACCCTTTCAAGCAGTCCTCGCCGCTCGGCGCGGTGGAGCAGGGCACGGTACGCGCCTTGACTCAGATCTGGAACCAACGAGCGGAAAGCGGCAGCAGGATAAAGCCGGCCGCCGGATTCTGTTTGGGAGGAGATAAGCCATCGCTCGAGACGCTGTAGGGGTTGCATGGTCTTGATCCGCGCTTTGTTATGGATAGTATAACAAAACGCTGACTATGCTGCATTGGCAATCAGTTCTGGTCAGCGCTTTAACCGACCCTGATCATCAATCACCTGTACTCTTGTCGGCGGATGGTGAGACTAATGGAGGAAAAACTGGGAAGATGGACTGCATAAGAACAGAAGGGCGTGAAAAGCATTGCGGATGACGTCTTTCTTGAGTCCTGTAGCGAGTGACTGCTCTAGAGTTGCCGTGTTAACCGGGAAGGACCCTATGAATCATAACTTTGCGGATGAGTTGGTCACTATGATGGCAGAAGACCAGCGGTTGTTGCAGCAACTGTTCGATTCCGGAGAGCTACCGTCGGAGTCTTATCATCCCCGGATGAAAGCCCTGCATGTGAACAATGCTTCCCGCCTGAAAACGATCATTGGCAGGTATGGCTGGCCCGGCATTTCGTTAGTCGGGGACGATGGGGCCAAAGCGGCATGGCTGATCGCCCAGCATTCTGTTTCAGAACCCGGGTTCATGGCTGAGTGTGTCAGCCTGCTAGAGGGTGCCGTTGCGAGAGAGGATGTGGCTGGCTGGCAGCTAGCCTTCCTTCAGGATCGGGTGCATACCTTGTCTGGCAAACCTCAGTACTACGGCACCCAGTTTGATGTTGATGAAAACAGCTGGCCGACACCGTTTCCCATTGAAGATGTTGCTACGGTTAATGAACGCCGTGCGCGTCTCGGGCTGAACACCCTTGAGGAGCGTCAGCAACAGATGACTGAGCGGGAGCGGAGGCGTCGTGCCAATATTGAGAAACCCGGCTAACCAAACGCGGCATCCTGCCGCCCTGCTCTCCACTCCGGTGGAGCAAGGTCGCCTGAGAGCTCTGCGTTAAATGGGTCAGACACATGAATCGAGCAAAGGACATGTAGTCATGAAAAGGATGGTCTTCGCCCTTCTGTTATTGCCTTTCCTCGCCGCCTGCTCCAATTCCGAAAAGGAAGCCCGCACTCTGCTCAATCAGGCGATACAGGATTGGGACCGTGGAGAGCTTGAGCAGGCGCTGGGTACACTGGATCGTATCGAGACGCAGTACCTGGATACGGCGGCCGCTACCGAGGCTATCAAGGAACGGGCCGCACGGCTGGACGAGTACCGTGCCAGTTCCAGCTCTGAGTACAATCGCGAGATCAACCAGGGCATTGTTTCCACGGATGTATTCCGGCAGGTGGAGGCTTACAACGACCGCGCCGGGCATTACCCGGAACGGTTGGATGGCGAAAACGGCGCCTATCAGGGCCGCTTCGGCGACTTTGTTGATCAGTGTACTTACCAGAGCCCCCTGCCAGATTACGGCTATCAGCTCGACTGCACCAGGGCCGACCAGGCCTATAGGGTGGACCGGCAGCAACGAATGAGGCAGGCCGCAGAAACGCACCGGGCTCGGCGGTCCGATAGCGACAACGCTCCTACCATTGTCACAGCCGCAGACCTGACTGCCGCCGAGAGCACCTGGGGGGAACACCTGAACCCGACCGGCGATGTGCCGGAAACCGGCTTCCAGGCGTTCTACATCAACACGGGCGAGCCACACAAGGTGATCGCCTCTGAGGCCCTGGAGGACATCGCCATCAGTTATCCCTGGGATGACTTCCACGGGATTGAATCCAGGGATTTCGGTGGCTATTGGGTCGGCAACCTGGCCCTCGAAACCCCGGAGGTGAGGCGGATAGCCGTCAGTCAGAGCCACTCGAAAACCCGCATCCTGATCAACGGCCGGGTGCTGTACGAGGGCGGCTCGGACCAGTCGATTCTGTATCGCTTTGAGCCCGGGACACACAAGATTGAAACAGAATACGTCAACAACTGGCATACCACGGAATTAAGCGTGGATATCAGCCCAGTGGTTGCCTACCTGGAGACGGATGAGATAAAAGCGCAGCTGGAGGCCCAACTTCCCTCAGACTACCAGGTCTACTACGCGGGCGTTTACGAAAGCTCCGCAAGGACCCTGATGACCGAGCTCAACCTGGAAAAAACCGACCGGCCCGTCCTGCTGGTGCTGAGTTCCTACAGTCCGGTGAAGTGGTCCCTGTCGAATCCCTACGATGTTGATGTTCGCGCTATCGTCTATGGCTCGTTCAAGCCCGGCTCCACACTGGGCGGAGACCTTTCAGACTCGGTGTTGCGATTGCCCGCGAAATCACGGATCGGATCCTATGAGGCCAACCCTCAATGCCGATGTGTGGCAGGGCGTTTTCACTGCGAGGGCACCGGAATGATGCCCACCGTCGCGGCCCTGAAGGGTTTAACGGAACAACCGCTGACCGGTTTCGCTGGCGAGTATTCCGCCGCCTCTCTGAAGCTGCCTGAAATCAGCGTTGATGACGCCTATCTGGAGGAACTGAAAACCACGATGAGCAACCTGGAAGCGGAGCGGGCGAAGTGCACATCAGATAACGATCCGGATTTTGAGACGATGTTTGATCAGTAGGCTTGATACCGTGGCCCCCTGAGAAGCCGGGCGCTTCCTGGCTATGCGGGCGTGCCCAACCCTCTGTGAGCCGGTTATTTGGAACCGGGATGTTCCAGTCTGCTCTCCAGGTCCTTCAGGCCCGGTACCCCCAGATCATCAAGCTCTTCGTTAATCGCAATGGCCCGTTCCAGGTTGCGCGCCAGTGTCGCCTGCAGGTCGTCCGACAGGGCGTCAAGCGGATAGGTTTGCAGGTAAGCGCAGCCTTTTTCGGCACACCAGGCCTTCATGCCCCAGGCGTCGTGAATGACTGCACCCGCCGATGGCAGCCCTTCCCGGATCAGGAGGATCGACGCTTCGGCGGCAATCAGGTCTTCCTGGTGTTCCCTGGCTCGACCGAGGATCGCCTCAAGAATCACCGAGAAATTACCACCACTGCCCTCGCCGGATTCCCGGATCATGTCCACGAAATACCGGAGACGGTCCGGGTCCGATGACCTGATCTGCTCGATAAACCCGTCGTTGTGGTAGTAGCCGGCCTTGATGGTGAGGTTGTTGTCGAGTATGAACCGGTCGAAATCCGATACATTCGGACGCTGCCACTCGGTGCCGTCAAAAGGGGAATCGGCCCCCGTTTCCGGGCGCTCAAGGCCTAGCACCAAAGTCATGCCAAGTGCATTTCCGACCACAAGACGGTTGCCATCTTCGGTAAACAACAGACTCTCGAATAACTTCAGGTTCCCGTCGATCTGGTGGCTTGCGACGAGGCTCCCGTCTCGGGTTCGATAGAATCGGATCTGGCTGGTTCGGGTGACGATGGCCAATAGTTGCAAATCCGGACTGACGGCGAGGGGGAAATCCAATTGCCAGCGCTGGTCGTCCATGGCCAGGGTCAAACTTTGCCCCAGGGCGCCATCGTCGGTTCGGACAAAGGTAACTCGGTCTTTGCCGTGCACAACGGCCAGATGGTGATCGCCGGGCAGCATCTTCAGGTTTTCTATCTCATCGCCATCGGTAAAATCGTCGAGTCGCCAGACCGGTTTGCCTGTGGCCGCATCGAAGGCGGTGAGATTCTGTTCATCCGCCACAAAGAAGCGCCTGGCGCTCTGCTGTATGACCTGATAATCGCTGGAATCATTCAGATCGTTTTCAGCCAGTTGATCCCCTGTCTGAACGTCAAAAATATGGTACTGATCACCACTCAGGGCCACCACGGTTGAATCACTCTCGTCGAAGGCCAGCGCCTCCACATACATGAGATTTTCCTGGCACCACAGCAGTTTGCCGGTATCCATATCCCACAGATGCACACCGCCCCAGGAGCCATGCCCACTGGCCACGAAGTTGCCATTGTGAGATACCGCCAACGCCTTGATGTCGTGATGGGTGCCTGCGTGGAAGTTGTGCATGACTTCCAGCGTCGCCGGGTCCCAGACTTTGGTGTGGTGGTCGCCTCCGCCGCTGACGACGTACCCGCGCGGGTGACTGACCATGACGTCGGCGCCATTGAGGGTATAGCGCCCATCCTGGTAAAGGTGCGTTGGTCCTTCTGCTGTGTCCGTTATCCTTAACATGAGTATGGCCTCACCCGGGTTGGGGGTATGAAGAATGAGCATACATATCAGAATGCTGCAGCCCTTGCCATCATCGGAAGGCCAGAGTGAGAATCTTACACCGGGTCATGGTAGAGAGTGACCAGATCCAACTTCGCCGTTATAACCCATCGTCTGGCGCCACCCCACGCCTGGCTCAAATGGAGACGCCAAATGACTACCGCCCGCCCCTTCCTCATGTTTCAGCAAGGCAATGCCCAGGCCGCACTGGAGCTGTATTTCGACACCTTCCCCGATTCCCGCATGGTGCACGTGGAACACTGGGAGCCGGGTGAGCCCGGCCCCGCTGGCACGATCAAGGTGGCCACCTTTACCCTTTGCGGTCGTGAGTACCTGTGTTCGGACAGCCCGATGACCCATGACTTTGACTTCACGCCATCCATATCCATCTATGTGGATATGGATTCACTGGCGGAGCTGGAGCGGGTGTTTGGCATCCTGTCAGAGGGTGGCGAGGTTCTGATGCCATTGGATGACTATGGCTTCAGCCAGCGATTCGGCTGGGTCAATGACCGGTTTGGTGTGTCCTGGCAACTGAACCTTCCGGCCGGGTGATGCCAGGTAAAGGCCAGAGCCGTTGATCCAGGTCATGCCCGCCTGGTATGTCGCAAACTAAACATGTGAAGATCGTTCGATACGGCCCCAGACCGCTCTGTTAACCTCAAACAATGGTTCGGGATTCGAATGCACTGTGGCGCCCGGAACCGACTTCGCAGACAACCGGATCCGCCTTGATACTCAGGGCGCCCCTATCACCGCAGGAGTACGAGATGTCAGCAGATGAACTGGAATATGTAGGATTCTGGGCCAGGGTCGGCGCATCGCTGATTGATACGCTCCTGATCGGCATCATCATATGGCCGTTCCTGATCTGGTTCTATGGTGATGCCTACTGGACGGGCGGAAGCTTTATCAAGGGCCCGGTGGATTTCCTGGTGTCCTGGGTACTCCCCGCCATTGCGGTGATCCTGTTCTGGATGGCAAGGCAGGCCACACCGGGTAAAATGGCACTCGCCATGAAAATCGTGGATGCGGGAACCGGCCAGGCTCCAAGCACCGGCCAACTGATCGGGCGTTACTTTGCATACTATCTGTCAGCAATACCGCTTTGCCTCGGGTTCCTGTGGGTGGCCTTCGATAATCGCAAGCAGGGGTGGCACGATAAACTGGCGGGAACGGTGGTGGTACGGAAGAAAAACCGTGGTCCGGCGCCAGTGACGTTCAATAGTTAGTGACGACTGCCGAATCAGCCACCACACTCATTTTCGACCCGGGCGCGGAATTCGCGGCGCAACCGCTCGTTTTCCTCATCATCCACGAAGACGCGTTCGCCCTCATTGTTGACCCGGTAAATGCGGGACACGCTCTTCAGGTATTTCAGGCGCCCCCGCAAGGCGTCGCACCGGGCTTCACGCTCGGCTGACAGGGCCTCTGCCCGGGCCTCCCTCTCGTTGCGCTCGGTGCGCTCCTGCTGGCTCTGCTCCAGGAATTCGTTCATCCGCTGCTGGCGCTCACGGGCTGCTGCATCCGGCTCTGCGGGGGTTGTGTCCAGGTCAACTTCATCGGAGGTTGCGTTCGCCGGTGGACGGTCACCAAAGTGAGTCTGACCGTTCTCGTCGACCCATCGGTAGGTACCAGCCAGGGCAAGGGGAGTGGCAAGAAGGCAAAGCAGTAGCAGGAGATTTCTCATCGGTCATCTATCCTTGACGTTATCGATCCTTTCACAGGGATTCTACCCCGACTGGTTTCTGTCTGATAGGGCTACAGTAAAGGTTTATTTATCCGAAACATAAGTGTTGAAATGCAATACGCCTTACGCTTAAAAATGACGTACGCAGAATCACCCGCACCAAGCCTGTCTTTTCAAACAACAACATAAGAGGACCGTTCAATGAAAGCCTTGCGAACCCCCGATAGCCGTTTCCAGAACCTCGCCGGTTTCGATTACCAGCCCCACTACCTGAACGTGGACGACTTCGAAGGCGGCGAATTGCGCATGCACTACCTGGACGAAGGTCCCCGGGACGGCCCGATCGTCCTGCTGATGCATGGCGAACCGTCCTGGTGTTACCTGTACCGCAGGATGATCCCGATCATCACTGCCGCCGGCTACCGGATCATCGCGCCGGACCTGATCGGTTTTGGCCGTTCCGACAAGCCGGCTGACCGCAAGGATTACACCTATGCCCGCCACATGGGCTGGATGCAGTCCTTCCTGGATCAACTGGACCTGCGGGCTATCCATCTGGTCTGCCAGGACTGGGGCGGCCTGCTGGGCCTTCGACTGGTGGCAGAGAATCCCGACCGCTTCGCCTCGGTGGTCGCCGCCAATACCTTCCTGCCCACCGGTGACCGGGACCCGGGCCCGGCGTTCGAGAAATGGCGACGCTTCTCCCAGGAGACACCGGAGTTCCACATCGCCGGTGTCATCAAGGGCGGTACGGTGACTCCGTTGTCCCAGGACGTGATCGACGCCTACAACGCCCCGTTCCCGGATGAGACCTACAAGGAAGGCGCCCGCCAGTTTCCCATGCTGGTACCGGCCACGCCGGACGACCCCGCCGCCGAGCCCAACCGGCAGGCCTGGAAGGTACTCAATCAGT
This sequence comes from Marinobacter sp. OP 3.4, assembly GCF_036224885.1. Lineage (NCBI taxonomy): Bacteria > Pseudomonadati > Pseudomonadota > Gammaproteobacteria > Pseudomonadales > Marinobacteraceae > Marinobacter > Marinobacter sp. OP 3.4. The sequence continues at coordinate 99,191 of NZ_JAVVLT010000077.1, read as the reverse complement.
GGCGGAAGCCTTTCCTGACTGCGTTCAGTGATTCAGATCCCGTGACCCGGGGTGCGGACAGGTATTTCCAGAAAGCCATCCCCGGAGCCCAGGGACAGGATCACGTTACGATCAAGCAGGGTGGCCACTTCCTGCAGGAGGACCAGGGCGAAACCCTGGCTGAAGTCGTGGTGAGTTTCCTCAACAAACAGGGGGCGCAGTAGCCTTCCCGCCGCCACGGCCAGATGGTTAACTTTCACAAATGGGCCGGATGCCCGCAGGCCCGGAACAGGGAACACCCCATGACTTATGACGAATTCAACGACTATTGCCGCGCCCTTCCCGCCACCACCCATGTCGTGCAATGGGGCAATTCCGACGTCTGGAAAGTCGGCGGCAAGGTGTTTGCCATCGGCGGCTGGCAGAAGGACGAGCAGCCAGCATTCACCTTCAAGACCTGCGACCTGGACTTCGAGATCCTGAAGGACCAGCCGGGCTTCCGGCCCGCACCTTACCTGGCGTCGCGGGGCATGATGTGGATTCAACAGTACGGGGCCACTGACACCGGCGACGATGACCTGCGATACTACCTGCGTGAATCCCACCGCCTGGTTTCACTGGGGCTGACCAAGAAGAAGCAGCGGGAACTGGGACTTAATACGCCGTAACAGGAGAAAGTATCCCGTGAAGAACTGGCTGTTCCTGGGCGCCGCGATTGTGGCCGAAGTGGTTGCCACATCCAGCCTCAAGGCCAGCGTCGGCTTTACACGCTTCTGGCCCAGTGTGATTGTCGTGATCGGCTATGCCGTGGCCTTCTACTTTCTGGCATTGACCCTCAAGGCCATTCCGGTGGGTATTGCCTATGCCATATGGGCGGGTCTGGGCATCGTACTGATCACCCTGATTGGCTGGCTGGTGTTCGGCCAGAAACTGGACCCGGCCGGATTGCTTGGCATGGGACTGATTGTTGCGGGTGTGGTGGTGATCAACCTGTTTTCGAAAGGGAACGTGCATTAGCAACGCACTCACACCCTACTCAGTGAGAATTCCGGGAACTCCCGACGAATCCCGTGCTATTGTGAACTCACATTCTCTGCCCGTTCACGTTTCCGGCCAGAGCCACCCGGCCCCCAGGACGCATTGCCGTGAGTGCACACCATGGACATGACGGCCCCGCTGACGCCCCGACTACCCAGGCGGCATCGGACCTAATCGGCACCAGCCGCCTGGTTTTTGCCGGTTTTGATGGCGTAACCGATGTTGTAGAAGGCATGCACCGTAATATTTCCGGACTGGCACCGCTTGTGGGGACCTCCCGCGCCGGGCCCACGCGGGGTATTACCGGCCTGGTCTACCGCAACATCCGCCGGGTCTCCACGCTGGTTGGCTGGGGGCTGGATACAGGCCTGGACCGGTTGTCACCACTGCTGCCCGTTCAGGAACCTTCCCCGCAACGGGAGGCGGCCCGCTCGGTGGTCAATGGCGTACTGGGTGATTATCTGGTGCGGTCGGGCAACCCACTGGCCATTCCCACCCGCTTTCGGTCCGATGGACGGCCTGTCGACCTGGAGCGCGGGGCACTGGAGTCGCGCTTTCCGGAGCCATCGAGCCGACTGCTGATCCTGGTCCATGGCCTCTGCATGAACGACCGCCAGTGGCAGCGACAGGAACACGATCATGGTGTGGCGCTCGCACACGATCTTGGCTACACCCCCCTGTACCTGCATTACAACAGCGGTCTCCGGGTGACGGAAAACGGCCGGGACTTCGCCGGCCTGCTGGAGGATCTGGTCAGCCAATGGCCCGTCCCGGTTGAGGAACTGGTTATCCTGGGACACAGCATGGGCGGGCTGGTATCCCGCAGCGCCTGCCGATGGGGGCAGGAGTACGGGCACCACTGGCCGACGCGTCTGAAGAAGATCATTTTCCTTGGCACTCCGCACCATGGAGCGACACTGGAACGCCTGGGCTCCGGCCTGGATTACCTGCTGGGCATCAGCCCCTACAGCGCTCCCATCAGTCGAATTGGCAAGATTCGAAGCGCGGGTATCCGGGACCTTCGCGAGGGCAACATTGGTGATACGGCGTATGACAGGAATGGAGCACCCGAACGCTTTCTGCCCGGAACCCAATATTACACCGTAGCTGCGACAACCCAGTCGTCCCCCGTGGCTTTCTCCACTCTGGAACGGGGTGATGGCCTGGTTCCCCTTAAGAGTGCCCTGGGTCAGCACCGGGACAATGCTCTTTGCCTGCCAATCCCGCCAGAACGGCAGGCCATCTTCCATGGCCTGAACCACTTTGACCTGCTGAACAACCGGCAGGTCTACGAGCGCCTGTTACATTGGCTCGGCTGCAGCCAGTAGAAGCAGACTACTGGCGCCGATGGTAGTCCAGCACTTCTCCCGTCCGGGCCACCTCCACGTGACAGCAATCCAGGACCTTTTCCCGAAGCATCGCCCTGCCACGGCTGACGCGACTTTTGGCGGCGGAAGGCGACAACCCGGTATCCCGGGCCCATTCCGCCACACTCCGACCCTCGATGGCCGTGGCCAGCAACGCCTCCCGGTACTTCTCGGGCAGTTCGTTGATAAACGGCTTCAGGCACAGCGCCAGGGTCTGCTCCGGAGGCAGTGAAAAGGGCGCCCCGGCCTCCAGGTTTTCAGGGACCTCCGCCGTGGGGCGTTCACGGCGATGATGGTCAATCAGGGTGTTGCGGGCGACCCGATAGAGCCAGGCGGAGAGGTTGGCGGGCCGCTCCCCCTGATCAAGCGCCCGGGTAGCCTTCACGAACACCTCGTGCAGCAGGTCTTCCGCCAGGGACGGCTCATGGACATTGGCGCGAAGAAAGCCCAGCAAGCCTTTGCGCAAGGCGCGATAGGCACCATCCACTTCCGCCTCAGGCCGATGGGCCGTCCCGCTATCGAAGCTGTCCTTTGCCAGCGCGGTTTGCCTACCCACAACAGGCGTTTCCCATTCCATGATCTGACGTCCTTTCCTTTGCATTCGATGTTCCTGCCCCAGGGCTATCCGACAAAGCGGGTGCTGCCCCGAAATGGCGTATCTCTCCCATGGTGACAAAATGCTCCCAGGGCAGGCCCTGCGGATCCATCAGCCAGTGCTTGTTGCTCTTTGCATAACAGCACTGGGTCGTGCCTTCATCAAGGATGGCCGTGTCCGCCTCCCGGGCACGCTCCCGCAACTGCCCAAGCTCTTCGTCATCATCCATCTGGAATCCGAAATGATCCAGTCCCGACGAGGCACCGCGGGTTGAAATGGCGAAGTTGATGCGGGGATCATCCAGCATCCATTTGGCGTAGTCGCCCTCCTGTCGACTGGGCGCCTGGCCGAACAGGGTGGAGTAGAATCGGATATTCGGTTCCAGGTCCTGAACCGACAGGTGAACGTGAAAGCGTTTCATCAGGTATCTCCGTCTCTGGTTGTGCGTTTGTGATATCGCTATACCTAAGACGCAGCTTTACCCGAATGGTCGCAAAGTTTTTTCGGAGGCCTCCTTACCTCACACCCCGATATCCTCATGCCACAGCTCCGGCTTGTCCCGGATAAAGCGCTCCATCATCTCGATGCAGGCCTTGTCGTCGAGTATTTCCAGGTCAACGCCCCGGCTTCGGAGCAGATCCTCCTCACCCCGGAAGGTTCTGTTCTCGCCGATGACGACGTGGGGAATGCCATACAACAGGATGGCGCCGGAGCACATGGCGCAAGGTGACAGCGTGGTATAGAGGGTCGAGCGGGCGTAGACGTCGGCGGGATGACGCCCGGCATTTTCCAGGGCATCCATTTCGCCATGGCGGATGGCACTGCCGTACTGAACCCGCTGGTTACGGCCGGAACCCAGCACCTTGCCATCGCACACCAGCACGGAGCCGATGGGAATGCCCCCTTCCGCCAGGCCCTTCTCGGCCTCTGCCATTGCCAGTTCCATAAACCGGTCCATAATGCCTCCGTAACGGACGGGGTTTATATCGAACATAGCACAGGACGCCCGCTTTCGGGTGCCCCTTACGGGCGTACCGCGCGGGCTCCCGGGATCAACGGGCTACGTGGCTGAGCCCCGCACTCTCACTGTAGGCATACAGACGCCCCTGATGGATGGCATCGGCCAGGTCGTCCACCAGGGCGTTCAGGTTCGGTGGACGGGTCCAGGGTTTGCCGTGGACCAGTTGCCAGGCGTCATAGAGGGCGTAGTTGAACGGGTCGCGGCGGGTGTTGCGGGCGATGCGCCGCAGGGTTTCCAGGGCGTAGGCGCGATCATGGGGAAAGGCTTCCGAGCCGGATTGGGCACCGTACCTGGGCAGGCAGGTGAGTTCGTAAACCTGGTTAAGAATATCGTGGACCAGAACCGGATCCTTGCTGATCATCCCTGACTCCTTTCATCGTTGCGTCAATGCCTTTGACTGCCTGGCTCGATGTGGTTTTGTTTGACATGGCCCTTTCCTGGGCCGGATGACGCTATTCGACCACGGGACTGGTTGTTTTTCAAGCGCTTCTTACCGTATATCCTGAGACGATCGTAATTCCCTATCCTTCCAGGCGCAGCGGGAGGCACGCGCCAGGGACAACCTGATACGTGCCAGCGAACAACTGATCAAAAGGTAGTATGGCTGTCTGGAGGCTTACTTCTTGCCGGGATAGGGCTTGCGCGCCTCGGGGCGGCGATACTTGGCAAATACCTCCATTTCCCATGGGCGCATGGCCACCACCAGGCTGACCCCGAACCGCTGTCCCAGGGGGAGCGCCTGGTCTTCCTGGTGACAGTGCAGGAACTCCTGGGCCAGGCGCCGCATTTTCTGGTGAACCGAGTCCGTGGAGTGGGTGGAGAGCATGCCGTTCAGGAACAGTCGGAACTCGCCCGGACCGTTGAAATCACAGTTGAAGAAATCCGGCTGCACCTTGGTTTCGATAAAGCGCTGGAGCGGACCATTCTTGATCCAGGAAAAGTCATGACCCACCAGCGGCTTGGTGCGGTTACCCGGCAACAGCTCCAGCAAGCCCATGCGGTCAAGCCGCGCCACGTAGCCAATAACTTCCGTCTCGGTGAGATCGTAGTTGGCGTGTATCTCGGACACCTGCCAGCGGTTCAGGCTGCACATGGCCACCAGCACCAGCCGGTCGTCGGAGACCAGTTCCTGCTCCTGTTCCAGGGTCAGTTGCTGGATCCTTGGTTCCGGCTTTAATTCCCGCACCAGCTCGCTGATTTCCAGGCCCATCAGGCCGCAGACCTGATCCAGGCGCCGAAGTGAAAACTGCCGTTCGGCAAACAGCCGCTTCACGCTGGCCTCGGACAGGTCCAGGGCCTCCGCCACCTGGGCGTAGGTCAGCCCGTGTTCCTTCAAACGTCGTTTCAGCACTTCCACAATGGCGGCGGTTTGTGCCATTGGGCGATCCTCCTGCCTTCTTTTATCCCAAAAGTACCATTATCCGATACTGCCAGCCCAACAGGGCGCGACTTTTTCGATTTTGCTCGTCTGCCCTGGAAAGCCCCGGCACAGTGAAGCCATCGTCAGGCATCAATAACAAGACGTGAGGAAACGACGATGGAAAACGAACTGAAGAGCAGTTCCGCCTCCCGGATATTCTTCGTCAACGTGTCATTCGCCTCGGAATAACGCCATGAGCCTATGGACCAAAGTCAACACGCTGCTCCGGACATCCACCGAGGAACCCGTTGCCAAACGGGTGGACGCCGATGCCGTCCGCATCTTCGAGCAGGAACTGCGGGACGCCGAGCAGGCCATGGGCCGCTCCAGGCGACAACTGGCCTGCCTGATGGCGGAGAAGAAGTTCCTGCAACGGGACAACGACTCACTCCAGTTGGGCATTCGCCAGCGGGAAGACCAGGCGGCGGAGGCCCTGACAAAGGGTCATCAGGACCTGGCCGTCGAGCTGGCTGCCATCATCGCCGAGGACGAGAACCTGCTGACCCGGCAACAACAGCACCTGGACCGCCTCCAGCAACAGGAGACCCGGCTGCGCCGCCAGCTCAGGGACATTGCCCGGGCCCGGCGCCACTACCAGTCGGAGCTGCGAACTGCCCGCGCCACCCGGTCCGAAGGGCGGGTCACCGTGGAGCTCCGGGGCTACCGGGACGGGATGAGCGACCAACTGGCGTCCATGGACCAGTCCATCGCCCGCATCCGCGCCCGGCAGGAACACCTCCACGCCATGGACGATGCCCTGACGGAACCGGACCATAACCTTGGTAACCAATCCCTGGACGACAGGCTTCGCGCCGCCGGCATCGACACCGGCGACCAGCGTGCCTCGCGGGTACTGGAACGCATCCGGTCCCGTGGAGAACCGGGACTGGTCAGTTAATCAGTTAAGGCTCGGAGCACTCACACTCCGCCCTCCTGTGAACCCTACTCCTCCGTGGATTCCGACTCGTTGAGCAGATGAGGTTTCTTCAGGGCCTTCTGGAACAGGTCCTTGTTCTCGGCAATAGCCAGGGCACACCGGTCCGCCGTCTCCTCGTCCAGTCCTTCCACCTTACGGGTCAGGAATTCGCGGATTTCCTCGGACAACTCCAGCACCTTGTCCCGGGCATCCGCCTCGGACTTGTTGGAGAACAGCAGGGTTTCCGGATGCTTCAATGCCATGTCCAGCCCATCCTTATCGGAGAAGTAGACTGCTTGTACCGCCATGGTAGTGCCTCGCAGTGTTGGTCGTTAAAATACTGGTCAAACGTGGGTCTTCACTTCTTTTGGTGGGTAACCCTTTATTTCCCTGCCGTTTTTGGTCACTGTTACTTCATCCGATTAACCAGATGGATGGTGACCAACGTTGGATCAGTGCACCCTCTACGAACAGATACTGGGGCTCTCCTCGCCCTGGTTTGTCTCAGGCGTCGAACTGGATAAGGGCCAGGGAGAAGTGGTAGTCCAGGTCGATCTGGACCGAAGTGCTGTGCTTCTCTGCCCTCGCTGTGGCCACTCCTGTCCTGGCTACGACTCCCGGGAACGTCGCTGGCGTCACCTCGATACCTGTCAGTTCCGAACGCAGGTGGTTGCTCACGTCCCTCGTGTACAGTGTCCGGAGCATGGCTGCCTGACGATCGCTGTGCCCTGGGCTGAGCAGAACAGCCGGTACACGCTGCTGTTTGAAGCCTTCGTCATTAGCTGGCTCAGGGCAGCCTCGATCTCTGCGGTCAGCAAGCAGCTGCGCCTGAGTTGGACTGCTATCGACAACATCATGGAACGGGCTGTGCGTCGGGGCCTGGCCAACGCGCCCGACCGCGATACAACACGGCTGGCTGTTGACGAGACTGCATTTCGTAAGGGGCACGATTACGTGACGATCGTTTCCAATGCCCAGGGCCAGGTTCTGGCGGTGGAAGACGGCCGGTCCTCAGACAGCCTCGGTCGCTTTTATGACAGCCTGGAGGCGCCTCGTAAGCAGTCGATCATCTCGATATCCATGGATATGAGTCCGGCGTATCAGAAAGCGACGTTTGCCCACATCGAGAAAGCCCACCGGAAGATCGCCTTCGATCACTTCCATGTTGCACAGATGCTGACCCGGACGCTGGATGCCACTCGCAAGGCTGACATGGCGCGGGCGGATCACTCGATGCGTCAGGAGATCCACCGAAGCCGATACACCTGGTTACGCCATCGCAAGAGCCTTGAGGGGCAGCAGATTCAGCAAATCCGGGCCTTGTCGGAGGCTCTCAAAGACACCGGCCTGGTGTGGTACCTCAAAGAAAAGGCACGGGACATCTGGCAGGGCTATCGTGTCAAAGGCGCCCGTGCGGCCTGGCAGGAATGGATTCACATGGCCCGGCAGACAGAAGTTCGGGCTTTGGCCTCAGCGGCCAACCAGATCGAAACCAAGCTGTTTGGCATTCTCAATGCCATGCGATTTAGGGCCTCCAATGGACTAGCGGAGGCTATCAACGGCCAGGTTCGAACTTTGAAAGTCAGGGCCAGAGGATTTCGGAGCAAGGACAGATTTAAACGGGCAATCCTGTTCCATTATGGCGGGCTTCCTATGGCTCCTGACCCACACGGATAAGTGAAGAGCCTCAAACGTACAGTATATTTGCCGGCACCTCAAGGTGAAGGTTCCAGTGAATGCGAGGTACCCGGTGCCGATTTGGCGCCGATTGCACTTGTGCGGGCGAGACCCAAGCCTGTAATTTCGATGGACAGGATCACAGGTAAAGGGCTCACCTGTGACCAAGGTCCGATCCTCCATGACAAGACAACAATAACGCCATGCCGCAAACCAATCCCGTTGCGTCGATGTCCACCGAACACTACCTGACCACCCTCAAGGGGCTGGGCCGGGTGGTTGAAACCCCGGTGCTGGAGCAGGCCCTGGCGCGGTTGCCGAGGTTGTCCGGCCCTTCCGCCAATACCCGGATTCCCCTGCACCACCTGCTGGAACTCCACGAAGGCATCAGTGACCGCTGCGCCGATCCGCTGCTGCTGGTGCGGGCCTACCAGACCCTTAACTATGAGCCCCGGTTCCTGGCGCGGACCTTCCTGGCCGGGGCCATAAGCCCGGGGGATGCCCTCTCACTGGTCAGCCGTTACGCCAAGGTGGGCTCCGATCTGTGCTCCATCGAGCTGATGGCCGGACAGCAGACCGCCACCCTGCGGGTCCTGCCCGCCCCTGGCTTCTCCGGTGCCCGGGAGCCGCTGGATGCGATCACTTACGGCTTCGCAAGGATACTTCCGTCCCTGGGCATACCCAGTATGGATGTCATCAGGCTGGACCATGTGCCATCAGGGCCGGTGCAGGCCCACTACCGGCAACTGTTTCCGGCCAACCTGGTGTTCGGGTGCCAGGAAAGGACCATCGAATTTCCGGCGGAGTATCTTTCCCGCCCGCTGGACTGGCACGCCATCCCCGCCGAGAAACTGGCCCGTCGTGAACGGCGGCTGAACCAGTTGCAGGAACAGCCCCAATGGCGGGAGTCGGTTGCCACTCTCCTGCCCCTGCTGTACCGGCTCGGTGAAGCCAATATCGACGAGTGCGCCCGTTTGCTGGCGGTAAGCCGCCGGTCCCTGCAGCGCCGCATCCGGGCGGAGGGCTACAGCTTCCGGGAGCTGCTGGACGAGAACCGTCGCAAGCTTGCCGCCAATTACCTGCTGCGGGGGTATTCCAACGACAGGACGGCGTCGCTGCTGGGTTACCGCCAGCCAGCCCAGTTCTATCGAAGCTTCCGTGAATGGTACCGCTGTTCCCCCTCGGAGTATCGGGAGACTATCCAGACGGGCCTCTACCAATAATCCCCAAACGAAAACACAACAAGGAGAACACCATGCGACACCTCTTGCTGGGTACCACCCTGGCCTGCACCGCCTTTGCCTCCCCCACCCTCCTGGCCGACCAGTCACTGACCGACCAGGTTATTGACGGTGCCGCCGGCGTGCACGAGAAAGCCATCGAATGGCGGCACGATATCCACCAGCATCCGGAGTTGGGCAACCAGGAACACCGCACCGCCGAACTGATTGCCGAGCACCTGCGTAGCCTGGGCATGGAGGTTGAGACCGACGTCGGCACCACCGGCGTGGTAGGTGTGCTCAAGGGCGGCAAACCGGGACCGGTGGTCGGCCTGCGGGCCGACATGGACGCCCTGCCGGTGAAGGAAGCCACCGGTCTGCCCTACGCCTCCGACGTGATCCAGGAATACCAGGGCAAGGAAACACCGGTGATGCACGCCTGTGGCCACGATGCCCATGTCGCCATCCTGATGGCCGTGGCGGAGAACCTCGCCAGCGTGCAGGACCAGTTGCCGGGCACCGTGAAGTTCATCTTCCAGCCCGCCGAGGAAGGCCCCAGCGACTATGTCTATCAGGGTAAGCGTCACTTTGGTGGTCGCCTGCTAGTGGAGGAAGGCGTCCTGAAGAACCCGGATGTGGACGCTATCTTCGGGCTCCACGTCACTTCCAAGGCGCCCACCGGCATCATCAGCTACCGTAGCGGCCCCACCATGGCCAGCAGTTCCGACCTGTACATCACCGTCAACGGTGAACAGACCCACGGCGCCCAGCCCTGGGATGGCGTGGATCCCATTGTCGCCAGCGCCCAGATCATCAACGGCCTGCAGACCGTGGTCAGTCGCCGCACCAACATCATGCCGGCCCCGGCAGTGGTGACCATCGGTACCATTGAAGGTGGCTCCCGCCACAACATCATCCCCGGGTCCGTGGAGATGAGCGGCACCATCCGCACCTTTGATGACGAGGTGCAGGCCCATGTGAACGAACAGATCACAAAGACAGCGGAACATATCGCGATGGCCTCCGGCGCGGAAGCCGAGGTCAATATCGTTAACAACTACGCCACCACCGTGAACAACCCGGCCCTGACCGAACAGATGCTGCCGACTCTGAAGAAGGTGGCTCCCAGCCGGGTCTTTGAAGCCCCGTTGGTCACCGGCTCCGAGGACTTCTCCTACTACGCGAAGGAAGTGCCCGGGCTGTACTTCTTCCTGGGGGTCACTCCCATGGAGAAGATGAAGGGCGCCGCACCCAACCATTCGCCGGAATTCTTCGTGGATGACAAGGCGCTGGTGACCGGCATCCAGGCACTTTCCGCACTGGCCACCGACTATCTGGCCAATCAGTAAATCCGAAACCATGCCCGGTCCCTGAACGTAAGGGGCCGGGCCCCTACTAGGCTGCCGTTCCCCCCGCCAATCCAGCGATTCCGTCCCGAACCTTCGTTTTCAGCCTTGGCCTGGCCATGAGCGGATGGTAATGTTGACCGGACTTGCAGGAAGCAACCAACGGTCACGCCAGAATGGACTCCGGCCCGAAAGCTCCGCCGATTTCCCCTTCCCGTCGCTGTTTACCGTGCGTCCTGCACAATGAAGTAGGGTTCCGTTCCCATGGCGGACCCAGGGACCGAAACGAAAGGAAACTCCGATGAAAAAGCTGTTGCCCTCCCTTGCCCTCATCCTGCTGATGAGCACCCAGGCCCTGGCGATTGAACGCAAGCCGCTGGCAGACGTCCCCACTGATCAACTGACCGAAGATACGCAAGTCATGCCCAAGGGGGCCGGCGACGATCATGCCGCGGTGGTGTGGTGGATTCCCACCGAATTCTGGCAGGCCATCCTGTCCCGGGACACCTTCTCCAGCGAAGCGGACAAGCAGGCCACCATCGATGCCGTCAGCGGTGTCTCCATCCTGGCGGTGGTGCAGGCGGACATTACCCAGATGGGGGCGTTCAAGTTCTACCCCAAGCAGGAAATCGAAGACACCATGCGGGTGACCTTCACGCCGGAAGGGGATGACCCCGTCGTCCTGAAGCCCATGAAGGAACTGGACCCCGACCTGGAAATGATGCTGAGCGCCTTCCGCCCGATCCTGGCCGGCGCCATCGGCAACCTGGGAAGCAATCTCCAGTTCTTCGTCTATGACGACAAGCAAGCGGACTCCGACCGGCTGCTGGATCCCTACAGCACCGGCACCCTGGCCGTCGACCTGACCAAGCGCAACGGCGACGCGATGGAGGGCACCATCGAGCTGCCCCTCAACTCCCTGTTCGTCCCCCGCAAATGCCCCAACGGCAGGGATGCGCATATTTCCTGGGATTACTGCCCCTGGTCCGGGGAGAGGCTCTGATTCCTCTTCACCGGGGCCACTGAAATCCAGGCGGCCCTCAAACGCTATTCGGAAGTTATAACGATGAACCTTTCCAGTGTTGATCAAGTACGCGAGATCCTGGGCGAACCGGGCCCCATGGCCGCAGGCAAGATCTACGATCACCTGAACGAGCGCATGGTGCATTTTACCCGGCTTTCGCCGCTGGTTATGGTCTCCACCGTTGATGGCGATGGCTTCCCCACCATATCGCCCAAAGGGGACGACCCAGGCTTTGTGCACGTGGAGGACGCCGGGCACCTATTGGTCCCCGAACGCAAGGGCAACAAACTTGCCTTTTCGTTCCAGAATATTCTTGAGGGTTCGAAGGTGGGATTGCTGTTTATGGTGCCGGGTACCACCGAGGTGCTGAGAGTCCATGGCACCCCGACGCTGGTGCACGACAACAGCCTGAACCAGCAACTGACGTCCAAGACCCAACAGGCCTTACTGGTGATGCGCCTACAGGTAGTGAACGCCTACTTTCATTGCGGCAAGGCGCTGATTCGTAGTGGCATCTGGAATCCGGACACCCCCAGGCAGCGGGTGAAAGTGTCTTTCGGGCAGGAGATTGCGGAGAACCGGAGTCTTACCGAGATAGAAGCAGAGCAAATTGATGAGGGGGTTCGGGAGCGGTACCAGACAGATATCTGATGCCGCTCCCAATGTTCAAATCCAGCCTAATTTGCCTGCCAAAATCATCAACCCAAAAAAGATCGTGGCAATGACAACAACCGTCATTTGAGACTGGATGAAGTCAAATCCCTCAGACTCTCCTTTCTTTGAGAACCACAGTTTCTGCTCATCTTAGTATCGGTCCATCAGGGCCTGGTCAAGCCACCTCAAAAGTATCGGCCACCTGATGTTAGAACCAACCCTTTTCCATAGCCATGAGGATCAGGGCAAGAACCAGACCACCGCCGAACCCCCATCGTATTTGGATCCAGAATTGCTTATCCCGGTTGTCACTATTATTACTGATCCATGGCTTCCTCTTTCTGGCGCCTTTAAAACTCATTTGCTAAGTCTCCCGGATTGCTGCCACCTCTGTCGGGGCAGATCTGCGTTGGCAGGCACTGAAAATATTATCATTCGTGATCAACTAATTGCCTTCCAAATGCCGCCTACGATTGATACCCCCACCAAAATCAGTATTGTTTGCTGCAAGATAAATGACAAAGGCGCGTCCCTGAAACGCACTGAATTTTCTGACCAGGGCGTAAATCGCCCTGTAATCAGCGAACTGACAATCAAAAGCCACAAGCCTGTAGCAACGGTTCCCGCAGCAAGAAAGAGCAAAGTCATAGGTGACTACTAAAAAACCAGGATAGCGCAGCTAACAGGAAGTAACCGATGATTCCAGCGTAGAAATTCGCACGGCCATCACAACGATAGACCATCCGGCTTCCAAAAAATATTCGACCACTTACCAGGCCCCATAGGCCAGCAGCCAAGAACGCTATCGATATATAGAATACAACCTGCTTCATTCGTCTAGCCTTGCAAAAGCCGTTTGATCTATTCACATATTGGGTTATTACTATTTATTGCCCCGGATATCGCACCTGCAGCCAGAAAAGCAATATAGCTCAAGAGAAAGAACGCACCTAAACCGCCGAACAGAAATCCGAGAGCAAATACTCCAAGTGCCAGTCCTACATAAAGCTCTGCTGCCCCGCTGTTCTCGCACTGGGTTCCACTTAAATCAGAAGTAATGTCCAGGAAACGGTCAGCAATCAATGCAAGTGATATTGCTGTGGATAAGATTACAATGATTGGTGCCGCAATAAAAACACCCGCTAGGCCCAAACCGAGGCCGATTGCAAATAGCCAATTCGACTGCTCAGAGGTCAAGAATCCACCACTAGTTCCCCCACTAATCTTATAAGCCCCAACCCCATGCTCGGGATCAATAATGGAGTAACCGCTGCCCTCCCAGCCATTCACATTGATCGGCTGTTCATGGACGGTCACCTCAAAGCCCCGCTGGAGGGCGGTCTGGATCTCTGACCGGGCCTCGGAATCGATGGTGAGCAGGGAAAGACTGGCGGCGTTATCCTGCGTCAGGATGTAGACCTTCTGGCCCTGAGCCACGGCGAGTGTCAGAGCCTTGGCGGTAGACACGCCCTCCGCCGATTCTTCCTCAGTGGAGAACAGGCGCTCCGGAATCAGGTGCTCATAGGCGCTGCTGCGCATGCCAGAGCTGCGGTTGAAGGCTACCCAGTCTTCGTAGCAGTTGTCTACGGATTCCGTATTGGATGAGACCTGGTCCACATCCATCACCACCCCACTGAAAAGCACATTCCGGGGCATACCAAACAGGTAGGACACGTTCATCTCGGTGGAGAAGGTGCCGTAACTTGGGCTGCGATGATAGACAATATCGGTGGCGTGCGCGGCAAGCTTGTCCATGGCGTAGGTCTCCGCCAGGTAACCCTGGATGCCGGCCTGCAGGATGCCGCCCACCAGGTCATGCTTGGTTAGGCCCTGGTAGTCTTCCGCATCCAGTTGATCTTTAACCTGCTCCAGTTTCTGCTGCAGCGTCTCCAGCTGTTCCGGGCTGATACCCTGCATATCGATGCCCACCGCCTGGTACTTGCCCGCGACCAGGTTGTTTTCGCTGAAGCGCCACCCGTGTTGCGGTGAGTCATACCCCAAGCGCACCATCAACGCCTGGCCCAGGGTCACGGTTGGGGTGCTGTCGATGACCTCGCCATCAACCGTGAGTTCGCCAATCATCCGAATGGTGTTGGCGGGAAGCTGGCTCGGCAGATCCTCCACTGACTGCGGGTTCTCAGGCAGGTAGCTCGCCAAAGTCTGCTCGTCGGCCTCAGTGGCCGGACGGAAGCTGATTGCGATGGACTTGCCCACCAGTTCCGGCGTCAGCTTATCGAGCTCGGCGGCGACACCGGCCCATTGCACCGGCATGCCAAAGCTGCCACCCGTGGTTGATCCCACCTGCAGTTTGAAACGGTAGTAAAGCGATTCCGGCAGGTTGGGAACAACAGCGCTGACATCAACACGCTCGTAGGGAAGCGTAACGTCTTCAATATGGGCCGTTTCATCAGGAACGATCTGCTGTGTGCCCAACACATCCCCCAGGGTGGCGTTGCTATCCTGGGCATCGATATAGGCTTCCACCTGGGTTTGGTAGTCATCCAGCCGGGACTGGACCATGCCGGCATCCAGGCCCTGAACCCAGCCTTCCGCCTCATTGACGGTCGCCGACGCCTGCAGGTCCGACAGGAAGCCCTGTGCGTCCAGGGGGACCGCCGTCTCAATGTCCATTCCCTCGTCAAAGGTATGCTGCTTGAAACTGGGGTCCAGGGCAATCCACTGCCCGTTAATCCAGGCTTCAACCCAGACGTGCTCGAACTCCACTTCCTCGGCAGCACCACCATAGGAGAGCTTCTGCTGAGGAATCCCACCCTGGCTCAGGATGTTTGTGGCGGCATTCAGATTGGTGACACCTCCGACCCAGTTCTGGACGGCTTCTGCCGGCATGGCGACGGTACCGTATCGATACCGGGCGGGAATGCCAGCTTCCCGATACGCCGAGATCAAGGAGCTGGAGATGTCAAAGGCGTTGCCCTGCTGACTTTCAAGCGTGTATTCGGCACCCTGCATCAGGCCGTAGCTGGGGATAAATCGGATCGAATCCTTGATCGACTGATAGATGGCCAGAGGATCTGTACCTGTATCACTCAGAAGCTGCTGGACCTGATCCCCGGCAGTGGTGGCTGCGTCGGTTTCCAGGTAGGCCGTCATTGACCAGTTGGGCGTACCGCTGACGTCCAGTAAACCGTTTATCTGGGACTGATTGGTATACAGCGGGCGGGGCGGGGGCGTAACAAAATCCAGATCGTTGCTATAGCTCTGCTGGGGGTCGCGCACTTTATCGCCCACCAGTCCCTTCAGTTCCTCAAGGTAATTCTCCAGCGCTGCATAGTCCGCGTGGTCCTCAAGAGACCAGCTTTTCAGGTGATCCAGGGTGGCGTTGATTGCTTCAACATGCTCAAGGTAGTTCTGCTCGAAGTCGTCATGCCTCTGACGAACCTGATCCGACAGCTGGGCACGATCAATGGCCGCTGCTTCGAACGACAGTTGCTCACGGACCATCAGGTCCCGTTCGCTGAACGTGTCTCTCATCGCCTCCAGGCGTTCGAGCTGACGCTCCACCCGCTGGCGGCTGTCGCTGATTTTTTGATCAAGGCCGTTCAGGGTCTCGCTGATCCTGACAACCTGCTCGTGCATCGATTCCAGTGTCTGCCCCAGCGGATTGATATATTCCAACGTGTTCCTGGGCACCTGGTTCTTACGCTCGAATTCGCTGAAGGCGGCCTGCACGGCCGGCGAATAGAACGTGAACGAGAAGAAGAAAAGCACCAGGGCACTGGCGATTCGCTTGAAGCGCTGCGAGAACATGGCGTCGGTCGTAAATTCGCAATACATGGTTTCTCTCCCTGAATTAGCCTTGGCCACCACATGCACCGGACTGCGCGGAGCACTGGATTCGGTTCAGTTTCCTGGGGGCCGCCAATACCCGGATATCCCAGCTTTCCTGCGCTGTTTGGCCGTACTGGTCCGTCAGTAACAACGTGACTTGCTTGGTACAATCGCCCTCTTCCGGCACCCACGTGATCGTCGGTATGCCGTTTTCCTCTGCCATTGTCATGCCCGCCGGAGCGTCCATCAGGCTGACGTCGGCGGTGTAGCCCTCGGCGTCTACTGCCAGCACCCGGTACTGATAGGTCTTGCCGATTTCCGCCGTGGACGTCGGGGTATTGTGCAAACGTGGCGGGGGTAAATCGCCGGTCACCTGGACGGTGAACGACTGGCCAACGGATCCTCCCCGACCATCGCGCACCAGCACCGCGACAGTGTGGCCGCCCACCTGGGACTGATCAGGAGTCCAACTGACCATGCCGGACTCAGTGATGGACATGCCTGCGGGCCCTGTGATCAATTCCCAACTCAACGGATCGCCGTCCGGATCCGTTGCCGTCGCCGCATACTGCCAAGCCACATCAGGACGCGCGGAGGTCACCGGCTCGCTGTCGATGGTGGGCGCCTGGTTTTCCTCGGTCACTTCAACCATGAAGCCCTGGGTTGTGAATGCTCCCTCGGGATCCTCGACTCGTACGACCACCTGGTGGCTTCCTTGCTGACTTGTTCCCGGCGTCCAGGTAATCAGACCACCGACTGGATCAATACTCATACCCGCTGGCGCTGTCTCCAGGGAATATCCCAGGGGCTCGCCCTCGGGGTCCGTCGCTACGACCTGGTACTGATAAGCCTCTTCAAGTGTGGCCACCGTCAGCGGAGCACTGGTAATCGACGGTGCTGCGTTGTCCACACTCAGGTTCAGGGTAAAGGACTGGGATACAGCGCCGCCCTTGCCATCGGTCACCTCGATAGTCACGGGGAAGCTGCCCTCAAGATCCTCTGCAGGAGACCAACTGACCAGACCACTACCACTTATGGCCATCCCCGGGGGATTGCTGGTCAGGTGGTAGGACAATGCATCACCGTCCGGATCGCTGGCGACCACCTGGTATGACCAGGTCTGGCCTGATCGGGCCGATCCTGTCGGCAAACTGGTGATCAACGGATTGCGGTTGCCGGAGTTCACACTCAGGGTATAGCTTTGAGTAACCGACGCCCCTTCCTCATCAGTAACCCGAACGGCAACGTTGAAGTTACCTGCCTGGTCGTCTGGCGGGGTCCAGCTAATAAGGCCTGCGGCGGTCATCGACATACCGGTCGGCCCCGCAACCAGGGAATATTCCAGAGGATTTTCACCGTCATCGGTTGCTACGACCTGATACTGGTACGGCTCGCCTGCCGTAGCGACCTGGGATGGCGTTGAGGTAATGGTTGGCGGAAGATTGCCTTCGGCCACGACCACGGTGAATACCTGCTCAGTCGTCGCGCCAGCGTCATCTTCGGCCAGCAACCTCACTCCGTGGCTGCCTACCTGTTCAGGTGTCGGCGTCCACTGCAGCAATCCGCTTGCACTATCCAGGCTCATACCCGCTGGTCCCTCGGCAAGCGTCAGTGAGACCAAGTCTTCATTATCCGGGTCCGTGAGCTGAACACGGTACAGGTAGGGCTGTTCCGGAACGGCGTTCACCGACGGTTCGGACACAATACGCGGTGGCAAGTTAACGCTAACCACCTGCAGAGCGAAGGTCACTTCGTCGTAAAGTCCGGCACTATCGGTCACCCGTACCCGTATCTGATGGGGACCCACCTGGGTGGATACCGGCAACCAGGCAATCTCACCGGTCTGCGAGTCCATCTGCATGTTGTCGGGCGCTTCTGTGAGGGAGAACGTCAGCGTGTCATCCGCGTTGTCATCGGCAGCAACTATCGCAACGCTGTAACTCTGGTCCTCCTTGGCGTCTGGCAACACCTGGGTAGTGATCTTCGGCGCAAACGCTTCCCCAGCGACATCAACCGTGAACTGCTGGGAGGTTGAGCCGCCGCGGTCATCCGAAACCACCACCGTTACTTCATGCTGCCCTTCCTGGCCGGTCTGGGGAGTCCAACGTATTTCGCCGCTTTCAGGCCCTATTTCCATGCCATCCGGAAAGGTCCCAAGCGCATAGGTCAGAGGGTCACCGGCGTTCTGGTCAGTGGCCTGGACGTCGTAACCATACTCATGGCCAACCATTGCCTGTGTCAGCGGCTCACTGGCAATGCTGGGCAGGTAGTTCTGTTCCGCTGTCACTACCTCAAAAGACTGGATATCGGATTCGCCCTCGCTGTCGGTAACACGCAGTGTGACGCTCCAGGCTCCAGCCTGACCGCTTTCAGGCGTCCAGGTGATTACTCCAGAACCGGGATCCACGGACATGTCCGCAGGGCTGCTTTCCAGTGCCCAGGTGAGCTGGTCCCCGGAATCAGGGTCCACAGCGTTGGGCTCATATCGATAGGTCTCCAGTTCCGTCGCTTCCGTGGGCGGCGCACTGACGATGGACGGGGCCTGGTTCACGTTAGCAACCAGTACAGTGAAGACCTGCTCAGCGAACTCTCCCTGGCTGTCGGACACCCGGACAATCACCGTCTGTTCACCCGCATGCACGTTCAGCGGCACCCACTCGATAGCCCCGGTGGTGCTATCAATCGTCATGCCCTGGGGCGCTACCTGCAGGCTATACTCAATGCGATCCCTGCGATCGGGGTCACTGGCTTCCACGGAGTATTCGTAGGGAACACCTTCCGTCGCCTCAGTGACCGGGACTGATTCAATCACCGGTGCCCGGTTGGATTCATTGACGCGACGGGCCCGGGGTGTCACCGCCACTTCGCGGGAGCGGCAAGTGGGACGGCCATCGGTACCCAGTTCGCTCACCACGTAGTAATAGGTGTTATCCAGCTCAAGCCCCATATCCAGATAGGTGGAGTAACGGTTGTCCGTCGTGGCCACCTGTGTGTAGGGGCCACCCTGCTGGTCGCTACGGTGAATGGCATAACGATGCGCTCCGGAATCCGTCCACGTGAGCTGCACCTTGGTGAAGTTCGCTCTCGCCGCCACATCGGTCAGGCAGTTACATGCGGTATCCGCCGCATCCCGGATGCTCACTTGCGACACCATGGTATCGGTGAGGTCCGGCTGGCCACTGCTAGGAAATGCGTTGGTTGTGTTATCCGTCACTCGCAGGCGAACCAGGTGATCGCCGGTTCCAAGACCATCCAATTGGCTGGTTACGTCTACAAGCTCACCGCTGGCATCATCGAAGGAAAGATCGTTGTCCAGATCCCATTCCCAGGCGGTGATCCGGTCCTCCGGTTGACCTTCCTCACTGAGACCGTCATCCGGATTGGCGGAACGGGACCCATCCAGGAACCAGGGCTGGTTCTGTGGACAGAAAAGATAGGGGCCACCGGCATTCGCCGTAGGCTCAAGGGGCGGCGTGTCGACGTTGACGACTACCGTTGCCTCTTCAACCAGGGGCGTATCACCGTCATCCGTGACCTTCAACGTCACGGGATACTCACCCAGCTCAGGGAAGGACGTTTGCACCACTGGCCCTTCAGCGTCGAAGGCACCGTCGTCATTCAGGTCCCATTGCCAGCGAACGATGGTGCGATCATCTTTCTGGTGGAACGATCCGGCCCCATCCAGCGTAACCTGTTCGCCAGCGACAGCGGGATTCGGCGTGGCCTGGACAACGGCAACCAGGTCGCCTGTTGGCCGCTGCCCCAGGATTTCCTCAACCTTGATGTCCAGGAGCGCGCGGGTAAAGGATTCTGCGTTCAAGCCACCGGAGCGCAGTACATTCAGATCCCAGGCCGCCCCCCCATTTTCCATGGCGAGATCAACGTAGTGTGGAATAGTCCGCCCGGACCCGCCGCTGGCATAGGCACCCTCACAGGTCGTAAAGCCTCCACTTCCGTCAGCGATATAGCCCGTTCCAAGGCTATCCATGCCCAATGCCCGGGAGCCATCACCACAATAGATACGGGCGTTTACGACCGCATTCAGCAGCGCCCGCTGATCACCCAGCTTGTCCCGAACCGTTTCATAGGTAATGGAGCCTCGGGTATTGTCCCTGTCTTCATCAGTGGCCAGAATAATGTTGACTGCCGCCCCGTTTCGACGGGGATACTCATCCAGGGCGTACTCAATGCCTCGCCACCCGTCTTCGGTTCCACCGCTGGTTACCAGCCTATTGGACGCTTCCGCCATTTGCTGCGCGCTCCCGAGAGGGGAACCGTCCATGGTCAACATTCTGGGAACCACGCTAGAGCTCCCATAGCCGACCAGACCGTATTGGTTGGGTTGCGCCTCGCTCCCAATGCCATACTGCTTCAGGTTCTCTTCCAGCAACGGCACCATGTCACCAAGCCAACGCTGCTCGCCAGACATCGACCCCGATTCATCGATCACTACAATGACATCGGCTGCCACGGGCGCCTGCTGCGCACTGGCATGGGGTACGGACAGAAAACCGGTAGAAACGAGGCCGCCCAGCAGGGCAGCAAGGAAGTTCCTTTTCATGACAATCCCTTTGGTAATGCGGTTTCAGCAATCAGCGTATAAGTGGAACGGGGCTGACCGTTCTCAACAGCGAGCGGTCCTTGGCAAAGACGCTCGACGGCGCCATACCAGGGTCAGAAGCCCCAGGGAGAGAATGGAAAGAGAGGTGGGCCCAGATACTGGAACCGAGCCGCCGGTAATCGTCAGATCACCCCAGAAGTACAGGGACGACTGCTCATCAAAGCCTGCCCCCATCTCCGGGTCGGAATGGGAGAGATAAAAGTCAGCGTCCGGTTCCTGCTCGCCAATAACCAACGACAGGAGGGCTTCCTCACCCGCTTGCAGTTCGAAATCCCATCCCAGGGCAAGTGATGCGTCTTCCGGGTTGGATTCAGGAATGTAGTTCGTATTAGCCAGTTCACCGGCCAACATATTGTCGTAGATAGTTCCGAATACCAGGCCGGGTTCGTCAATCTGCCAGCTTTGACCGTTACCAGGCGTCCCCTGTGCCTCGCCATACTCGTTGAAAAACGTATTATGGCCAGCGGCAAACTCGTGGTTGAAAAAGGCAATCAGGGAATGGGTGCCCGGTGACGAGAACTGGAACTCAAGGGTTCCAAGACCGGTCAGGTTGTCGAAGCTTCCGGATCCTGGCATCGGGTCGCCGGCAAAGAAATCGTAGACTGCCCCATCAACATTGAAAGCCCAGTCATTCAAACGAATCTCGCCCGCCCAGGAAGGGATAGACAAGCTTGTGAGAACGAACAACGCGACCGTACGTCTAAAGAAGGGGAACATCCTGTACTCCTGTCATCCATGTATGATCTTTGGACAGGATGCTACCAATCAACAAAAAGTAATTAAATGTTAATGTTTGTAACCGTGAAACCCGTCACATTGAAGCGGGAGACCAGAGTAGCCGTTGGTACGAAAAGGGCTTCAGTACACCTCTTTCACAAATCACTGGCCTAATTGCCAGGACGCCCCGCCTCCCACTGCGGCAAATCATCAACTATAGGCCACCAACTAGCCTTCGAGCCCACAAAGGCATGACCTGAAAGTGTCAGCGGCGGCTTCCCATCCAGCGTCCCGGCACGGACCCGCACCACATTCGGAAGGCTCTCCAGCCGGCTGATAATTGGCGACCCACACCGGCTGCAGAATACCCTCTGCTTGCCCGGGGAGGATTCATAGGCCGTGAGCAGATCTTCACCCTGAATAATCGAAAACTGCTCGGTAGACACAGGAATGTTGGTGACCAGAGCGGCACCCTGAGCCTTGCGGCACTGCTGGCAGTGGCAAATCTGCACCGGTTCCAAATCACCATTGATTTCGTACTGGATGCCCCCGCAAAGGCAGCTACCTGTGTAATGATCCATATTTACGATTCCCTTTTTTTCAATCGGTTAGCCAATCGTGCCAAAGAGGCTACCAGGCCACAACAGCCAAAAGACCATCGCCTCAGGTTACATATAGAAACGGATAAAGGCCCCGGTCAGGACTAGACTCTTTGTTTCGCTTCCATAAGAACAAGTGTCGCCTTGCCGGCGACCCGTTTTCCCCATACAAGGTAATGAGTCATGTCGTCCGAGTCGACCACCACTTCCACGGCGCCCGTTGCTTCGGAACCTTTCAGCGGAGCGGGCCCGAACCTCAGTTGGGACCACCTGATCTGGGCGGGCCTGCAGGTGATCACCGCCATCGTCCTGTTCACCCAGGCAGAGGGCTGGTTCCGCTGGCTCGCCGTCGCCCTGGGCGCGGCCGGTATTGCCATGCTGCTTGTCCAGTTCAGCCGCAGTGCCGGTGGTGGGCGCCAGGCATTGGTCACCGTGCTTAAAGGCATCAACGAGGATCAGGGCGACCTGTCCCGCGAAGTGCCAGTTGGCCAGGGCACGGATAAAACCGCCGACCAGTTCAACCAGTTTGTCGAGCGCCTGCGCCAGACCCTGGAGGATCTTCGTACCCAGACCATCAAGGTCACCCTATCCGCCGCCCACAGCCGCAAGCTGGCGGAAGAGACCGCGAAGGATGCCACCCGGCAGGAATCCTATTCCGAGACCATCTTCAGTTCCAGTGAGGAGTCCTCCTCCGCTATCGACGAACTGGCGCGGCGCACCACCACCATCGCCGAGATGAACTCCCGCAACCTGGAGATCGGACGAGAGTCGGCCACCGAACTGACGGAAGCCGCCCGGCTGATCACCCAGGTCAGCGAGATGATGGGCGAGTTCCAGGGCACGGTGGGTGAGCTGCAGGGAACCTCCAGCAGTATCCAGACCATCCTGCGCACGGTGCAGGAATTTTCCGAGCAGACCAATATGCTGGCTCTCAACGCCGCCATCGAGGCTGCCCGGGCCGGCGAACAGGGCCGGGGGTTCGCGGTGGTAGCCGATGAAGTCCGTACCCTGGCCGTCAAGGTCGGCGGCGCGGCGGACCAGATCAACGACCTGGTCGCCAAGATGGGCAAGGTGGTCGAGCGCACCTCCAGCGAAACCGAGGCCATGATGGACCAGGCTGGCCGGGTTCAGCACTCGGTTGGTTCCTCGTCCGAGCACTTCGAGAGAATGATTGGCGACTTCGAGAGTTCCCACAATGACCTGCTGCAGATCAGCTCGGCGGTGGAGGAACTGTCGGTGGTCAACCGGGACGTACACGGCCGCAGCACGGAAATCCGCGAGCTGGGCCAACGCATCCGCGAGAGCATGCAGCACTCCGATGACCGCACCAGCGAGCTGGTGGACGCCGCGGATGAAACCCTCCACAGGCTATGCCAGTTCCGTATCGGCCGCGGGCGGCTGGAGGAAACCCTGGAAAAAGTGGAAGCCCGCCGCGATCGGATCCAGGCGGAGATCGCGAAGCTGGTGGCCGATGGCGTCAACATGTTCGACCGCAACCACCAGCCCATTGCCAACACCAACCCGCAGAAATTCGATGTCAGCTATGCACGGGCCTTCCAAAAAGCCTGCCAGTACCTGATTGACGAGTGGGCGAAGGAAAGCGACGGTGCGCTCTACTGTCTGCCCCTGGACAGCAAGGGCTACGTGGCCATCCACCGCAGCGAACTGTCCCACGAGCCCACCGGCGACCCGGACGTGGACCTGCAGAAGAGCCGACACATGCGATTCTTCCAGAGCCGGGATATTCCCCATATGGGGCGCTTCAAGCTGCAGAGCTACATCCGTGACACCGGGGAAGTCATGTTCAACCTGTCAGTGCCCATTGAGCCGGACGGGCGCTATTGGGGTGGGCTGTTTATTGGGTTGCCGGCTTCTGTGCTTGGGATTGAGTGAAAGTGGACTCCCTCACCGGCTAGCTAAGTCACGCTTTCATCGTATCCTGCTCGGCGAACTCCTCGCTAACCTGCGAGAAGATCTCCGTAATAAGCCGTTGTGGCGATGCCTTTTGTAGCTCCCTTACACGGGCGCTCTGCTTAACCCAGTCTTTGCTGGGCCTGCCCCACTGACTTTTGGGCAGCGGCTCCGACCATTCCGCCATCTGCTCCGGTACGGCGCGGTGGGTCAGGGTCCTGATCTTCCTGGCCTCCCACTCCACCAACCGGTTGGGTATGGTCCAGAAGGTCATCACATGGTACAGGTACCAGCCGGCGAAATAGAAGATGCCGGCCTCGCCGTCCCGGTACTGCTGATGCAGACGTGCGCGGGCGTTGCGGAATACATGAACCCCTTCCCAGGGCGGGTCGGGCGGGTCGTCCGGGCCCTGGAGGTCCAGCGGGTCCTGTATTTCCTTGAGGGTGTGCACCTCGTATTCCATATAGGCCCGGATCGCCTCCCAGTTGCTGATGGCCTGGGCCAGGCCGTAGGTCTCGTACTCCAGGGTGTACTTATCGACGGTGTCCGGGCGGTAGAACCCGAAGCCAAAGCCGTACTGGCGCTGCACGCCGTACTCCGTCACGCCCCGGGCCTCGGTGACCCAGGCCACCATATCTTCCCAGGGCAGCACGATGGGCTCCTTCTCCCCTTTGGCCACAAAGCAGGCTTCCCGGCGCTGACGGTGGAAGCGGGTGGGGACCTTGCAGATCAGGTGGCCATGGGCCTGCCAGCGGGGCAGGTACGCTAGAAATAATCCTCCAAGTCCACCAGCAACAGCGATCCACCAGCCGTATCAAACAGATCCACGAGTACTGCAACAGCTTGGGTGGCGCCGTAGCCTTGAAGCAACGTTAAGCCTGCGGCAATGAGGGGGGCAATAAAGGCCACCATAATGAACACACCAAACGGTATGCCTAAAGTTGCCTGCCAACTAAAAGCCGACGGCACCCCGGTACCAAATTCCAGGTAGGCATCGTTCACCTCGCCGATGGCGTGGACATGGTCCACGGGGGGTAAACCGGTGGGCAAGGGCCTTGGCGAAAGAAACATCAACTTCCCCCTGGGGAACGGCTCCGTCCGGCCCGCCCGGGGCGGGATTTCCTTTGCATCATTGTGGTTGCTCATAGGCTATCGAGAATCACTACAGGCATGCCACCGGATAGGGTGGCACTACACCTCACCCCGATAGGACATAACTTCTTCAAACTGCTCGCGTTTCTTCTGCTTGAACGTTTCATCGTCCATATCACGCCAATAGCGCTCCGGGCGATTTGTTTTCTGGTCGTATTCGGCCGTTACCGGGTCCAGGTGTCGATACTCCTCAAGGGCCGGGATATCGGGGAGCGGCTTGGTGACATCCATGTAGTTCTGTAGGAACTGCCAGTAGGCATAGCACATGACAGGGTGCTTCTGGGGTGCAAGAGCGTCACCAACGAACGCCTCAAGATCCTTCTCGCGATGGAAGAATTCGAAGCGATAGAGTGCCCCATGCCGGTCCCCGGATATCCCGATCCAGGGAGTAAACGCCGTAAAAGGCTCTTCGATGATCTCGGGTTTGCCCCGCTTGACGAACGGAATTCTTCTTGGATACTTCCAGATCTTGACCATTCCAGTACGTCGGTTGATTTCCCATTCCGGGCCTCTTCCGGATCGGATGAAGAACTTGGGGAAAGCCGTAATCAATATATCAGTACCTTTCCATACTAGAAAAGGCACACCAACGATTATAAAAAAGAACTCAATCACCTCTCGAAGGGGAGCCGAACCCCCATCTTGAAAAAAGAAGTAAACCATGAATTCGTTCAATATAAACATTGGAACCATAGCATAAAATCCAACCTTAGCAATTATATTGACAAAATTAACAATTGAACTAAACACTGAAAGTCTGGCAAACCTCAAGCAGGACTGATCGAAACAACCCTCATACCCAATATCATCTGAAATATCGCCTTCTTTCTCGTACCTTCTCAAAGTTTTAGGGGTATTCTTTGTAAATATAGTAGGTGGAACAATATCTTTCGCATCACCCCAATCAAGTCGTTGCCTGGATATCTTCCTAACTGTAGAAAGATCTCCACCTGAATCATTACCAAGCTCAGGCGGAGAGCGGTATGCGCTCTCTGAATAAAATTCATCCTTGACAATCATAATTTGCCCCAAACTTATAACCTACACACTTTTGTAATACCAGAAATCTTGATCTTCATTATCAAAATCCACGACAGAATGCTTCTCCACATCATCCTTAAACTCAAGACTATCCTCAGGCTTAGGCGCTGGAAAAACCAGGTCTCGGTCAACCTCCAAAGACTTTGCCACTATCTGGAGCTTTACATCCCAGCCGAACGAAACCCGAAAACGCCTCGGATCATACCCATCAACATGATCCTCAATATAGTTATCAGGCAGCTTCACATATATCTTCAGGCCATCCAAATTGCGCTCTCTACCAACCACAAAAGGCATTTCATGAACAAGCTTCTCGAGAGACACAAACTTGGAAAAATCTTCTTCATATACCTGATGGTTTATCGATACAGATGAAATATAAGATTTTTCGTTAACATCGGCCCTCAACCGTGCCTCTGCCTTAATCATCGTGTTATGAGCATCACCGAGTATCGATATGACAGGACTGCCAATTCTAAGAACGGCATTAGCAGAATACAGATCTCTATGCAGTTGGCCTCTCGTGGCAACATCGTCAGAGAGGTCTTCCAGGTATACCGTGGGGCTGCTGATCAGGCTCACCAAACGATAGTATGCTTCATTAGCATCCTTGAGGTGGCTAAGGGATTCAATGTTTCCACGCGCCCCCCTGCCTCTTCCTGTAGAAAGACTATTGCCACCTTTACCAAATGGGCCATGCCTCATCCAGATTTCCAGTGGATTATCGCTATTACGCCATATCAACCAGGCCCCGGCACCGATAAAAGCCAAGGCAAGAACAGCCCAACCTATCGGCCCCAATATCAGCAGCCCACCTTTACCAGCAATTCCGGCTATGCCCATAAGCAGGGTACCGGTGCCCAGTAACCCATGACCTATCGCTACCGCCGTATTACCCATTTGGTAGGCATGAGCAGCGTCTGAAAAGCAGATACCCGCAGCCAGGAAACTTGCGAAAATCCCGAGAACGCCGCTAACCAATAAAGGCCCTCCAAAAAGATGCTTTGCCAGAAGACCTATCCTACCTCCGATTTCATACATTAAACCGGTAGCCAGAGGATGAACGATTCGGGATGCCAAACCTGCATTGTAGCCAAGTCTTGCCGCAACTGTTGCACCAGTTAATATTATGTCAAAGGTTGCACTAATACTTCCCGCCCTTGCCCTAATAGTGCCACGTTGACGCTGCATTTCATTATATCCAGATGCAACAGCCTTAACGTTTAAGCCCTCGATCAAAAGAACAGCAATTGGGAAAACAGGTCCATTAAGTGCACGGTATCCAGGATTCTTCATTTTTCTGACTTTGTTATCCAGGGACTCACCATCCGAGTTCACGGCATCAATGCCACCCTCAGCATTTCTGGCCGCACGTTCCATGTCAGTGACCTCTGAGGAACTATAAGGCATCTGAGAAGCATTCACCTGGACTTCTGCAAACTGATAGCTATTTTCCTTAGTCAGGTACTGTGTCTGCGCACGGGAGATCGCTTCGGCTCGCTTTATAAACTCTTTCGTCCTTGGCACCACAAGTACATTGACGTCTATCGCGTTCTTACTCTGAATATTTTTCTTTTCTGCTCTATTCTTATTAGTTGATGCAACAACATCATCCCCGACATTTATATCGCCGTAAAACCTCTTACCAAGCTCCTCTTTATATTCTTCCGAAAACCCAACTATTAGATAATCACTCTCCAATGCCTTGGACAAACGCATCATATGCATTTGCCCCATATTCTCTGGCAGAGAAGCTCGCAACGAAGCAAGGGGCTTGGAATATATCCGCATATTCGTCGTGATCGCCTCTCTTTCCAGGGAAGCAACTTCCTGGCGAATACTATTTTCCTGAAGATCAAGCTCAGTCCGGAGTTTTCTTAGGCGGTCCTGCTCCTGCTCTATTTCTGATTGAGCCACGTCATTCAATCTTTGGGCTTCTTTTAAGTTTCTTCGCTCCTCAGCCAGTTTAGCTATCAGGTCCTGTTTTTTGTTCTCTAGCTCCTCAAGTTGCCGCTTTGCTTTCGTAAGACTTGGTTTTTGAAGTCCTGCCTTTTCGGTTGCTTCATATATTTGCCCCCAAATGCTTCCATGAATGGTCATCAGGGCTTGGGCCCCTGCACGCAGACTGGTAGTGATAACGGTTTCCATCGCTTTCCGTTTCGCAAGAGCCACTACCTGCAATCCATCCAGGGTTCTTAAGGATGAGAGGTCGGGAAGATCAGCATTCTCCAGTGAGGCGAGTTCCGGTCCCCGAAAACGACCGGTCCCCGGGCGATAGTTGGCGCCTTCTTGCTCTTCGTACGGATTTTCCAGATCGATGTCTTCGTTCAAGGGGAACAAGGCGAAATAGAGCCCCGACATTCCTGCACCGTGCATCAGGTTGTTAAGCCACCTCTTGCCATGATTCGGGAGTTCACTGTCCTCTACAGTCGCCAGCGCATCACACTCCAGCGGATCCTTGGTTAGTTGCTGGAATAGATTACTTGCGAAATAAAATGCTCCGGCATAATCGAAACCACAGTGGGTGAACAGGTCCTCAATTGGTCGGTCTGCCACCGAGCTATTCAGTAGCATCAGCAGGTCGTTCTGCACATCTCTCAGGTACTGTATGGCCAGGCGTCTTTCTGAACTGGCAATACTTTTTGCCAGCAAGCCCTTTCCCTCGTCATCCATTTCTGAGAGGTGCTCATGCAGGGGATTGGTTTTGCCACCCACGCCTTCCGGAACAAACACCCGGTTAACCAAAATGGCCGATTTAAAGTGTTCCTGCGCTTTCGCTCTCTGTACTGCCGCCCCTGCGTACCAGGACCCCACCACGTATCTCAGTTGCAGATAGCGGATCCTGTACAAGGGATCGTCAACCCGGATAACGCCAATCTTCCTGCTTCTCAGTTCTTTCGTACTATCGCTGGATGCTTCGGGCTTCTCCCAATCAAATTCATGGGCATCCGGCGTTTCCGGATCAACCTCATTCAACGTTTTGAACAAACAACTTGAGAGCGCGGCCATTTCCGGTCGTTCGCCTTCACTTACGGGGTCGTCAGCGCCCTGATCTTCCTGTCGCTGGTGGACATCCGTCGCCGCCTTCATAGCCTCGTCAAAGTAGGCCCCGGAGGTGTCAAAGATGAACTTCTCCGGACGATCAAAACGCGACTCCTCAATAAAGTTTCGCGGACGTTGAGGCTTCAGGATTGAGGCAGCCAGGATATGGCTTTCACGACGATGGCGGTTTGACGTACTGCCATTCTCGATGTCAGGGTCTTGTAACTTTAAACGGACATGGGTAGACCGGTCTTCGCGTGCTCTTGCGTGACCCTGATAGTAGTTAATCCTCTCACCCGGCCATTGCGACTCGCTGTATGCCGCACCAATAGTCTGCCAGGCGCCATGAAGTCGCGCCGGAATCCAGATTTCCTCCAGTGGAACACCAGTGGGGTCACGATAGCCGTGCTCGAATTCCCCGTCGGAATTACGGAACGACTGCAGGGGTACATCTCGGTAACATGTCTTGCCGTCTCCCCCTACCTCTATTTCCAGCTCCCGCCACAGTTCGTCACCTTTGAACAGATACAGGTAGCCACTACGGCACAGAACATGATGGCGTGGATTTTCCTGTTGGAACGACACTCCGGATATCAATGTCGACGGTACAACCGGAAAGATCACATGCTTCTGACGTCCAGTTTGTTCTTCGACAGCAGAAACCTGATTAATCGCCGGCAGTCGGATGGGGGCTCCTGACTCTGTTTCAATTTCGAGCCAGATATTGTGTCTTTGCTGATCGGTCCAGTCCCATTTATGAAGGACTGACTCGTCGCGCTCATCCAATTGAACCTGCTTCTCAAGCCCTTCTTTCTGGATGTTGTCGGATTCATCAAAAATGCGGAAAAGGTGGCCTTTTGGGTGTTCCTTACCCATGACTTCGATGATCAGCTCTTTCTTTTCTTTTGGCTGATCAACCATTTCAGAAATTGACTGACTTTCTGTTCCTTCGACTTCCTGGCCACTGGAAACAGGAGGAGGTTCGGTATTAGGGTTGTCGAAATCTGTGGAAAGCGAGTCGTATTCAGTCTTACCTGAGGAAGCCGTTTCCTTCTCCGGATTATCAAGCCCCTCGTGCAACACCAAGGCCGATTCTTCACTAACAGATCCGGCAGAAGAGTAATCACCAACGCTGACCGTAGGGTTTCCCTCAACAATCGTGCCGGCATGGGTTGTCATGCTGCCAATACGAGTAACGGGCTGCCCCTCGATCAGGATGTTCGGAACACCCTCTAACAGGCAATCCATACAGTGCCTGCAGGCGACTTTATCTCCGACTCGCGCAACAGGAATTCCACCGACCTTGACGGAAGATGCCCCTTCCATCACACGGCCACCCACATGGGGTTTCTTTCCGTACTTATCGGGACATTGGTGATAACAGCCCAGATGGGCCATGGGCTTGCCCATAGTCACTACTCCTTGTGCCTATATTTAACATTCCATGTCGGGCCAGTTGGCAGGGATTCGCCTGTCCGACGACCTCAAGATTCTAGCATGGATTAAAAGTTTGTCTGAACCTTAACCTCATAACCACCCCCAAGCGTGACATCGCTATCAGATCCGACAAATAACCCATCAGTCAGTAAGCGTTATTTCTGAGATAATAGTCGCTACCCGCCGCGCCAACCCGGCCACATGCTCATCCATCGCCCCCAGATCTTCCAATGCCCTGGCCAGGTGCAACAGGTACTCCGAATTGGTCCCACTGGGCCCGTGGGAACGGGCAATATGCTCTGCCATCTCGTCCAGCGGTGCGGGCCCAAGGAAGGCGGCGTTGTCGGGGCCGGCAACGTACACCAGGCCTTCGGCGTGGCCGCCGTCGGCGAAGGTCATGGGGGTGAAAAAGCGCAGGTAGCCATTCTTTTCCCGGTGGTCCAGGTGCTCGAAGGTGTCCGGTGATACCCGATAGGCCATGCCCACGCAGGTTTCGCCCGGGGCCTCCACCAGGGTGGCGACGCGACCGGGGGATGCCGGGGTGCCCCGGTGGTCGTGGGAACCCTGCCAGAATCGGCGGGCCCAGCCCTGGATGCTGGCTACCCGGCGTTCCAGGTAGGGGAAGTCCACCTTGTAGATCAGCGAGCCATAGCCGAACAGCCAGACGTCATCGAGGTGGTCCAGCCGGTGGTTTTGTCGGTTCAGTGCGGTGGTATCGAGTGCCATGGTGTCTCGTGTCGGATCCCGGAAGTCGTGATGCCTACTTGCGGCCTGGTGTCCCGTCCATTCTCTTTGCCATGGCCCCATCCGTCCAGCAGGTTAATGTCCGAAAATCACCAGACATGGCCACCGGACGGCGTTATGCTTTTGCCATGACATTCTCAGATGATCTGGGTCCGTTCAACCAGGCGTTCCGTCAGGTCCATGGCCTGACGCCGCCGAGTCTGCGGCTGGGCTTTCGGCCACCACTGGCCTGGGACGCCCTGACGGCATTCCTGGTGTCCCGCTCCGACGGCCACAGCCAGGGCCTGGTGGACGGCCACTATGTGCGCACCCTGCGGGTGGGTGAGGTTACCGGCTGGCTCGCAGCGCGACCGGTGGCGGACAATGTGCTGCAGGTGCAGCTGGCCCCTTCCCTGCGCCATTGCCTGCCGGCCCTCCAGCAACCGCTGCGGCGGCTGTTCGACCTGGATGCGGACCCCGTCGCCATTGCCACCTGCCTGGAATCCGACCGCCAACTGGCCCCATTGAGTCAGCAGACCCCGGGGCTGCGGCTGCCGGGCACCCTGGACGGGTTTGAACTGGCGATGCGGGCCGTGTTGGGCCAGCAGATCTCCGTCAAGGCGGCCACCACCCTGTTCCGGCGGATCGTGGAGCGGTTCGGGGAGTCGTTGGAAACGCCGTTCGAGGGGCTGGACCGGTTACCACCCACGGCAGCGCGTATCGCCGGGCTGACCCGGGAGGACCTGCTGCCCTGCGGGCTTACCCGCCGGCGAGCGGACACCCTGCTGGCCCTGGCGCGGGAGGTCCGTGACCACTCACTGCGCCTCGACACCACCGCCGATCCGCAGGCCACCCGGCAGCAACTGCTGGCCCTGCCGGGTATCGGCCCCTGGACCACGGAATACATCGCCATGCGTGCCCTGGGCGATCCGGATGCATTTCCCCGGTCAGACCTGGGACTGCTCAAGGGTGCCGGTGTCACCAGACCAGCGGAACTGGAAGCCCGCTCGCAACACTGGCGCCCTTGGCGTGCCTACGCCGCCTTCCACCTCTGGCACAGCCTGGGTCAGGGTGGATAATCGGAGCTATCGGGAGGACATTGCCATGCCATCACTACAAGCCACCGCCTACTACACCGAGCTGGAATCTCCCATCGGCACCCTGCTGATCACCGGCGATGGAGAGGCCATTACCGGATTGCATATGGAGCAGCAGGCATCCCGGCCCGTCATCGGTGAGCACTGGCATCGTGACGACCAGCGTTTCCGGGACGCCCGGGAGCAGCTCATGGCCTACTTTGAGGGCAGGCTGCACCGGTTCGACCTGCCGCTGGCAGGGGCCGGAACCGAATTCCAGCAAACCGTCTGGAAGGCGCTGCGGGAGATTCCCTACGGAGAGACAGTAACCTATGGGCAACTGGCCGAACGTATCGGCAACCGCAAAGCCTCCCGGGCGGTGGGTCTGGCCAATGGTCGCAATCCCATCGGCATTATCGTGCCCTGTCACCGGGTGATCGGCGCCAACGGGTCACTCACCGGATACGCTGGCGGCATCGAGCGCAAACAGTGGCTACTGGCCCATGAGCGGGCGCACATGGGCCAGTAACCGGTAGCGGTCAGTCCCACTCCGGCGCGAAGTCCGGATTGGCGATACGCTCGTTGCGGTCTAGGGCGTCGATGGACCGGATCTCGTCGGATGTCAGCTCGATCTTCAGGGCATCCAGGTTCTGGGTCTGGTGCTTGGGCCGGGTGGACGAGGGAATGGGGACCACGCCCCGGGACAGGCACCAGGCAATCGCGATCTGGGCGGGGGTGGCGTGATGGGACTTTGCGATCTCCCGCAGGATGTCATCCTCCATCACCTTACCCACCGCCAGCGGCATATAGCCCGTCACGGGGATACCCAGCTTCTGGGCGTGGTCCACCACCTTGCGGTTGGCCAGGAACGGATGCACCTCCACCTGGTTGGTGAAGATCGGGGTGTCCCCCAGGATCTGCTTCGCCTGGTCCATCTGCGCACAGGTAAAGTTGGACAGGCCGATGTGGTCGGTCAGGCCTTCCCGCTGTGCATCCCTCAATGCGGTCAGGTACTCTTCCATCGGCACCTCGTCCCCCGGCGACGGCCAGTGGATCAGTGCCAGGTCCACATGGTCGGTCTTGAGCTGCTGAACACTGGTCTGGAGGCTGTTGATCAGGTCACTGCGACGGAGCCGGTCAAACCAGACCTTGGTGGTGATGAAAATCTCACGGCGGGGGATGCCGCTGGTGGTAATGCCGTCGCCGACGGCTGCCTCATTCTCATAGATCTGCGCCGTGTCAACGTGGCGATATCCCAGGGACAGGGCGCTGCGGACCGCTTCCCGGACATCGTCACCCTTCAGGCGAAACGTGCCCATACCGATGGGGGGTAATGCATCAAAAGCCATGATGTCCTCCTGTCGCTGAAACCGGTGTATTCCAAAGGTTCCCGCAGAACCGCTGGACGACTGAAACCCTTGGAACCTACGATGGGGCTGACAGAACGGTTCTGCAAGGCCAGCCTGTCAGGACACGTCGACAATCCTGGAAGATCCGTTGAACAGGGTTGTTGGGCAAGACTGCAGGAACAAACAGCAGATCCATGTATCATCGCACCAGGCAGGACAGATTGCACGGATTCGGCAGGGCGTCACGACAATCCACCCGGCACCGTGCTATCCATAACAACGGTATTCAGAACAACGGAACCCTCAGCAGGTAATGACGACAGACATGAAATCCGGACTGATCCGTGCCGTGATGGCCTGTGCCCTCACCCTGGCCGCACAGGGCTGCGCCACCAGCGAAGACGAGGAGACGGCAAAGGCTGAGGCCGCCAGCAAGGATGCGGACAAAGCCATCGCCTGTAATGTGGTCTTCCACTGCCCGGCGGACCCCACCGACGTGAAGATCTGCCGCGACCAGGATCAGCTACGGGTGCTCTGGCAGACCCCCGGCATCGATGCCTACCGCCTCACCGGCACCCTGGGCCAGACTTTCAAGGTGGACTACAGCCAGCGCCACCAGGTGATCGAGAACACCCTTGCCTGGCAGCACATGGGTATCCGCTACCGGGCCTTCCACTACCTGGATGAAAGCCGGCCGGAGACCCTGGAGGAAATCGGCATCACCCTGGAAACCCGGGGCGAGAGCCGAACCATCTCCTGTAATGGCAACGCCGTCAGCCGCATCGCCTGGTTGCATCACCCCGCCCCGGTTGAGGAAGAAACCACACCTGATACCGGGGAGTGACAGACCCTTCTTAAAGGCCGGATTCTCACCATGACAGCGAAACCGTCACCGCTCCGGATCGGGTGTTAGTCACCCGTTCCCCGTTGCTCCCGCTTCCGCCTCGCGGGCCAGTTCACGGCGCATGGCCGCCGGTGCTCCCTGCACCAGCACCACCGCCAGTGCCGAACAGACCGCCATCACCAGCACGATCGGCGTCAGGGTGTGGTCGCTGAGCAGCGTCGACACGGCGCTGACCATCCCGGAGATGGTGAACTGGGCCGCCCCCAGCAGGGCCGCCGCCGTACCACCCAGGGTGGGAAAGAACTCCAGGGTATTGGCGATGTTGTTGGGTGCAATCGCCCCCATACACCCTACCCCGATGATGATACAGGCCGCCACGGCCCACACCGGCGCCCCCGTCAGGGCACAGGCCACCAGGGCGGCGACGGCACAGGCCTGAACCATCACGGCAATCCGTAGCAACACCGCGGATGGATGACGCAGCAGCAGCTTCCGGTTCGCCAGATTGACAACGGCCATCACCGCCACGTTGGCGGCAAACAACAGGGAAAAAGTGCCGGACGACAACCCGAACCAGTCCTGGTAGATGAACGATGCGTGGGTGATAAACACCAGCATGGTACTGAAGGCCAGCGTCTGCAGGCCGATAAAGCGCATGGCCACCGGGTGACGCAGCACCATGCCGTAGTTGGTCAGCAGGGTGGACAGCGGTGTTCTGGCCCGGGGTTTGGGTGGCAGGCGACGGAACAGGAAAGTATGCAACAGAATCCCCACCAGCACCGCATAGCCCCCCAGGAAGACAAAGATCGCCGGCCAGTCACTGATGGCCAGGAACAGGGTGCCGATGGACGGAGCGGCCGCCGGTGCCACGAACATGATCAGGCCGATCAGGCCAAACAGCCGGGCGGCTTCCGCGCCCCGGAACTGGTCGCGGACGATGGCCGGCACCGACACCGCGCAGAAGGCGCCGCCAATGCCCTGCACCACCCGCCAGGCCATCATTTCCTCCAGGCTGCCCGATTGCCCCACCATCAGGGCGGCAACGGCAAACACAGTGAGACCGCTCAGCAGGATCAGTTGCCGGCCATAGCGGTCCGACAGCGGGCCGCCCACCAGTTGGGCCAGCCCCAGGGCACCCACATAAACGCTGAGGGTCAGACCCACATCCCCGTGGGGTACGCCAAGGTCACCGGAGATACCGGGAAAGGCGGGCAGGTAGGCATCCAGCGCCAGGGGGCCCAGGGCGACCGTCATACCAAGGAGCAGGGCGAGCTGGAACTGTGGCAAGGGACCTCCTACGCAGGATGGGATTCGGGTTAACTATTTCGCTAGCTAACTATACACCCCGGCCTGTCAGTAGAACATCAGTAAAACCCCGGCGATGTACAACACCAGGATGGCCATGCTTTCGGCGCCGATCCGTCCAATGCCCTCCCGCTCGCGACGGATCAGGCCCATAACCAGGATACCGGACATCAGCAGCGTCAGCGCCACCCAGAACCGGGAATCCTCACTCATGGCATGATAGATGGACCCCTTGCGGTAGGCGATGTCCGAGGCCGCCGTGAACAGGGTATCAAAGGCGTTGCCGCCGATAATGCCGCCCACCGCCAGGGTCAGGGCGCCACGGCGTACCGCTGCCACCGAGGTCACCAGTTCCGGGATCGACGTGCTGATCGCCGTCAGCAGCACCCCCACCGCCGTCAGGCCAAGGCCGGTTTCCTTCGCGATGGTTGTGGCCGAGGGCTCCAGCGTCCAGCCCGCCACGCCCAGGATGGCCATCAGAGTCAGGAATTCGCCCCAGAGGCGGGCCATGGATGGCATGGCGGTGGTGTCGTCCGGCACATCCTCGCGGGTCTCCCGGGTCTGGAAGGGGCGCCACATGGGGGATTCCGAGGTCAGTCGGACCAGGTAGATGCCATAGATATAGAAGCCGAACAGGACCGGGGTCACCGGATGCACCCCCAGAACGGTCACGTCAGGCAGCATCGGCGCCAGCATGATGACCGCCAGCAGGCAGATCAGCAGGCCGTTCTGCATCAGGTTGGGTACCGAGGCGGCGGCGTGTTCCAGGTTGGCCCGCCGGTAGACCATGTCCGCCACCGCCAGGAAGAAAGTCTGCACGGCAATGCCCCCCAGGGCGTTACTGACGGCCAGTTCCGGGTGATTGTTCCAGGCGGCGGTCACCGACAGCACCGATCCACCAAGGGAGGTGGCCGCCCCCAGCAGGACAGCCCCGGCAGCAGCCTCGCCAATACCGGTGCGGTCCGCGAGCTGGTCGACCACACGAGTGATCCGAGTGCCCGCCGCAGCGATTACGGCGGCACAGAGGCCAAAGGCAATCAGGGCCTGGGTCAGGCCCCAGGTGGCCGGATCCAACACAAACGCACTCCCTTACCTGGGTGAAAGGATCTCACATCCTGCAACGCCACCCGCATTCTGGCAACCGCTCATGCACGGCGACACAGGGGCCACAGGGAAATCAGCCCCAGTACCGGGCCAATTACCAGCAGCCAGGTCACACCGGTGCCCAGGTCCAGCCAGAAGCCGGCGGTCAGTTCGATGGCAAATACCGTCAGCAGGAAACCAACACTGTTCATGATGGCCAGGGAACTGCCCACGGATTCGCCGGGGGCGGCCTCCGCCGCCAGGGCAGAGAACTGGGGCGAGTCGGCGACCACCGCCATACCCCAGACCAGCAGGAGCACCAGGGACAGCCAGCCAGGCAGTGCCGACAGCCAGGGCCAGAACAGGCACATCAGTCCGGAGACCGCCAGCGCCACAAAGGCCACCCGGGCACTGCCGATGCGCCGACTGATCATGCCACCGACGACACAGCCAACGGTCCCGGCGGCGATAAAGGCAAAACTGGCGGCCGGTACCAGGGGCGAATCCACCGGGATATCCCCCAGACTCCGGGCCACCAGCAAGGGCGCCAGCGCCCACACCGCATAGAGTTCCCACATGTGGCCGAAGTACCCCAGGGCCGCCGCCCGGAACCGGGGCTGCCCGAACGCCCGCAGCCCCCCTCCCCAGTTGAAGCGCCCGGTGGAAGGCAGGCCGGGGCCGTCGCCAAGGATCGCAATCATCACCCCCGCCAGCACCGCCAGTACCGACGACGCCAGTACCACCGGCTGCCACTCCCAGCCCGGGCTGAGCGCCCGCATCAGGTGGGGGAACGCCGTGCCCAGGGCCAGCATGCCCACCAGCCAGCCCAGGGCAAAGCCCTTGCGATCCGGTGCCCAGCTGGCCACCAGTTTCATGCCCACGGGGTAGACACCGGCCAGGCAGAGGCCGGTTACGAACCGCCACACCATGGCGGTGTCAGGCCCCTCCGACAGGATGAACAGGCCATTGGCCATGGCACCCAGCAGGGCGCTGGTAAGGAAGATGCGACTGGCACGCCAGCGATCCGCCAGGCCAGTAACAGCGAACACCAAGGTGCCCAGGATGAACCCCAGCTGCACCGCACTGGTCAGCCGGGCCACCTCTTCCGGACCCACCGACCAGGCCGCCATCAGCTCCGGCACCACGGCATTCGGGGTAAACCAGAGGGATGTCCCCATAAACTGGGACAGTACGATGACGGTTAAGGCGGCCCGATGGCGGTTCACGATAGTGGTTCCCTCATGATGGCCTCACTATTGGCATGGCGGCTCCGGATGTCAATTTCTGTCCAGAGTCGCGATGGGTTCTGCCAAGGGAGCATGATCGGAGGTCGGGGATTACGGCGCTGAACGATATTCCGGCTAGACTGTCCGGCAGGTACCGACTCCGGATGAACCACATTACCGCCACCACCAGCCAGAAGGACCGTCTATGGCCACGAACTATCAAGTCGACGACATTCAACTGGATCACTTTACCATTGACGGCATTACCACACGGGTGGCGACACTGGGGGCCGGCCCGGCCGTGCTGCTGATCCACGGCTGGCCGGAATGCTGGTATTCCTGGCGCCAGCAAATAGTCGCCCTGGCGGAGGCCGGCTACCAGGCGGTCGCCCCGGATATGCCCGGTTTCGGCGAAACGGATCCGCTACCGACCATGGAGGACTACAACGCGCGGCGCATCGGACAGTTCCTGCTGGCACTCTGCAATCGCTTTGGCGGCACTCCGGCCACGATCATTGCCCATGACTGGGGCGCCACCAACACCTGGAATTTTGCGTTGCAGTATCCGGACGCGGTTGCGCGGCTGGTGATCCTCAGTGTCCCGTTGCGCCCCCCGACCGAGGTTCCGCCGACCGAAGCCTACAGACGCCACTTCGGTGAACGCTTCTTCTACCAGCTTTACTTCCAGGCGCCGGGTAAGGCGGAAGCCGCCTTCGACGAAAATCCCCGAGAAATCCTGGAAAAACTCTTCTGCTCTCCGGACACGCCCCGTGAGGCGCCCCGCCTCGGCAAGACCCTGGACGGTGGCGGCGGCTGGCTGGAGCGCCTGGGCAAGCCCCGGGAACAGCCAGACTGGCTGACCGACGCTGACCTGGATTACGTCGAGCAGGCCTACCGGCACAGCGGCTTTGAAGGCGGGTTGAACTACTACCGCAATATCGACCGGAACTGGGAGCTGATGGCGCCCTTCGCCGACCGGTCCATCGACTGCCCGACCCTGTTCATCGCGGGCACGCGGGACAATGTCCTGGCCCGGGCCGGCCATGGTGAGCTGGACGCCATGATGACACCCCGGATACCACGGCTCAGCATCCGGCTTCTGGAGGGTTACGGCCACTGGATCCAGCAGGAGGCGCCGGACGCCGTCAACGACGCGATTGTCGGCTTCCTGTCAGAAACAGATCCGCGAGCCAACGAGGCGGCCTTCCAGTGATCTGATCAGGTCCAGGCAACCTGCTAAAGCAGGTTGACGCCAATCAGGGTGGCAATGGCGACAGTGAACAGCAGGCCCAGCAATGCCAGCAGGCCATCAAGTGAAATCATGGCCAGCCCGAACACCGCCAACGCGAAACCGGCGGCGGTGGCGGAGAAAGGCACGATTTCCATCAGCGGCATGGCGCAGGCAATGATCACGCAAACGCCGCCCACCAGGTAGCTGCCAGGGCCGCGCACCACAGCCACCAGCCGGGGATGCAGGCGGGCGTCTATGAAGTCGGCAACCGGCTCAATAAAGCGAATGCCCTTTAGCAGCTTGTCGCTGGGCAGGTGGCGATCCATGATCCAGGCGGGCAGCCAGAAGCCCTCGTCGCGGATCAGGATCTGCACGGCGATGAACAGGATCAGCAGGCCGCTGAGGGTGGGCACGCCGGGAATGCCGCTGAGGGGAGACAGCAGCAGGATACCGACGATCATCAGGATGGGGCCAAACGAACGGCTGCCCACGGTGTCGACGATATCGCCGAAGGTCACCCGACGATGGCTGACAGCGGTCCGGCTGATCCGGTCCAGCACCTGTTGCAGGTTGGCGGGATCACTCATGGGACTGGTACTTCAAAAATCCGAACATTCATTAGAGGTTACGATACCGATACCGTCCGAACGGTGAACAGTGAATCATTGGTCATCTGCCACCGGCACTTCCGGTGCCTGCCAGCCACCGCCCAGGGCCTTGTACAGATCCACCGTGGCCAGTAGCCGTTGCAACCGCAGGCTGACGAGCTGGTCCCGGGTCTGGAACAGGGTCTGCTGGGCATCCAGCAGGGTGAGCAGGTCGTCGCTGCCTTCCCGGTACCGCAGTTCGGTCAGCTCCAGGGTGCGCTCGGCCCGGTCCCTCACCGTCTGCTGGAGGGACTCCCGGTGACGGGTGGTCTGCACCCGATCCAGGGCATCGTCGGTTTCCTGCAGGGCGGTGAGTATGGCGCCACGATAGCCTTCCACCAGCTCCACCCGCTGTGACTCGCTGATGGCCTGCTCAGCCTCCCGGCGGCCACCGTCAAACAGCGTCTGGGCCAGGGACAGGGTCCAGTTGGCGGTTTCCACCGGGTCCGCCAGGCTCAGCAGGTTGCTGCTACTGGCGCCGGCACCCAGCCCCAGGGACACCGTCGGCAGGAAGGCAGTCCGGGCCTGCTCCACATTGGCATCCGCCGCCCGCAGGCGGGCTTCCTCCCGGGCCAGGTCCGGGCGCCGGGCCAGCAGGTCCGACGGTACCCCGGCGTCGATGGCCGGCAGGGTCATGGCCAGCAGGCTGTCCGGTGCCACCGCCACTTCGAAGCCCAGGGGGGACTCTCCCACCAGCACCGCCAGGGCGGCCCGGGTCTGGCGATATTCCAGCTGGATGGGTACCAGGCTGGCCCGCTGGTTCAGCACCTCGGTCTGCTGGCGGAGCAGTTCCGCCCGGCTGGCAGCGCCGTTGCGGTAGCGGGCGTCGACGATCTCCTCGGTGCGCTCGGCAATCCGCAGGTTCTCCTGGGCCACCTGCAACTGCTCCTCCAACGCCAGCAGCTGGAACCAGGTGGTGGCCACACTACTGGCCAGGGTCAGCCGGGCGCTGTCGTAGTCGAACACCGTGGCCTGGTAGCTTGCTTCGGCCTCGTCCCGCGTGGCGGCCAGGCTCCCCCACAGATCCACCTCGTAGCTGACGTTCAGGGTAGCTGAACTGGAATCACTTTGCTGGCTGTCCGTGGTCCGCTGGCCCGTACTGGCCCCCAGGCCCAGCGACGGCGACAGGCTGCT
This sequence comes from Marinobacter sp. OP 3.4, assembly GCF_036224885.1. Classification (NCBI taxonomy): domain Bacteria; kingdom Pseudomonadati; phylum Pseudomonadota; class Gammaproteobacteria; order Pseudomonadales; family Marinobacteraceae; genus Marinobacter; species Marinobacter sp. OP 3.4. The sequence goes on along the minus strand of NZ_JAVVLT010000077.1, from coordinate 58,007 downwards.
GCCCGCCACCCGCACCTGCTGCTCCGCCTGGAACACCCGCTCGGCGGTGGCCGCCAGGTCCGGGCTGCCGGCGAAGGCCCGTCGGATCAGATCGTCCAGTACCGGGGAGTCGAACTGTTGCCACCATTCCGGGTCCGGTGGGATGGCCTGGTCGGCAACGGCCACCGGCGCATTCCAGTCCACCTGTTCCGTTACCCGGGGGCGCTCCACCGGTGTGGTGGTGGCACACCCGGCCAGCCACAGCAGGCTCGATAACATCAGCAGCGCCTTAGTGACGTCATGAATACGGGATGACATGCGCTCTCCTATTCCGTGGCCAGGGCCACAACCGGATCCAGCCCCGCGGCCTTGCGGGCGGGCAGGAAACCAAACAGCAGGCCGGTGCCGAAGGCACAACCAAAGGCCAGCAGAACCGGCAGCAGGGAATAGCTCACCGGCGTGCCCAGATAGCCCACCAGGGCGGCGGCCCCCAAACCGAGACCGACGCCGATCAGGCCTCCCAGGGCGGACACCGCCACCGCTTCCAGCAGGAACTGCTGCAGGATGTGCCGGGTACGGGCGCCGGTGGCCATGCGGATGCCGATCTCACGGGTACGCTCGGTGACGCTCACCAGCATGATGTTCATCACGCCGATGCCCCCCACCAGCAGGGAAATGGCCGCCACCGATCCCAGCAGCCAGGTAAAGGTGTCCTGGGTGGAAGACACGGTATCGATCAGCGAGGCCATGTTATGGATGCGGAAGTCCTCCACCCCATGGCGCTGCAACAGGAGCTGGTGCACCTGGTCCTGCACCCCGTCCATCAGGCTGGTGTCATCCACGGCGATGGTCACGTTACGCAGGTGTCGTTGGCCGAACAGGCGCATGCTGCCCGTGGTGTAGGGCACCAGCACCACATCGTCCTGGTCCTGCCCCATGGGCGAGGCACCCCGCTCGCTCATTACGCCGATCACCTGGAACAGCACGTTGTTCATGAGGATGTACTCGCCGATTGGGTCCCGGTCGCCGAACAGCGAATCCCTGACGGTCTGGCCCAGCACCGCCACCGGGGCGTACTGGCCCTCATCCGCCTCGGTAAAGAAACTGCCCTCCTCCACCGACCATTGCCGGGCCAGGGGGAACTGCCAGGAGGTGGCGTTGATTTCGGTCTGATGGTCGGCGTTGTCGTAACGCAGGGTCTGGCTGCCGGTCAGCTCCGGGATGGCGGCAGTAATGTTGGGCAGGGTATTGATGGCCGCCACGTCCTCCGGCACCAGGGTGGTGATGTTCCAGCCACCCCGGCCCTGTCCCGGCACCCCGGGGCGTACCAGCAGCAGGTTGCTGCCCATGGCGCTGATGCGGTCCACCACTTCTTCCCGGGCGCCGTCGCCGATGGCCAGCATGGTGATCACCGAGGCCACGCCAATCACGATGCCCAGCAGCGTGAGGGCGGTGCGGAACAGGTTGCCGGTCATCGACCGCAATGCCGTGCGCCAGCCCTGGAACAGCTCCCGGACCACCGACGGCGCATGGGTCAGCGGCTGCCGCTCCAGCGCACCGGGGCTCGCCGGTACCGACGGCCCCGGGTCGCTGACAATCCGACCATCAGCGATCTCGATTTGCCGGTGGGCGTGCTCCGCCACCTTGGCATCATGGGTGATCAGGATGATGGTGTAGCCTTCCTCCGACAGCGCCTGCAGCAGCTTCATCACCTCACGGCCGCTGTGGCTGTCCAGGGCCCCGGTGGGTTCGTCCGCCAGGATGATCTCGCCACCATTCATCAGCGCCCGGGCGATGGACACCCGCTGCTGCTGACCTCCCGAAAGCTGCCCGGGGCGGTGGTCCATGCGCTCCTCCAGGCCCAGCCGAGCCAGCAGGTCACGGGCCCGCTGCTGACGCTCCCGGGCCTTCAGGCTGGCGTAGCTGGCGGGCATCTCCACGTTTTCGCGGGCGGAAATGCCGGGCAACAGGTTGTAGCTCTGGAACACGAACCCGAAGGATTCCCGGCGCAGGCGGGCCAGGCTGTCGCTGTCGAAACGGGACACATCCTGGCCATCGAAGCGGTATTCACCGGTACTGGGGCGGTCCAGACAGCCGAGGATGTTCATCAGGGTGGACTTGCCGGACCCCGAGGCTCCCATGATGGCCACAAACTCGCCCCGGTGGATGGTCAGGTCGATACCCCGCAGCACGGGCACGGACAGCTCGCCGTTGTGGTAGGTGCGGGTGATGTTCCGCAGTTCGATCAGTGGCGGCGTCATGGTCAGAATCTCATGCCCACCATCGGACGACGACCGCCCTCGCCTGGCCCACCGGCGCGGGCCGGGCTGCTGACGATACGATCCCCCTCCTCGAGCCCTTCAATGATTTCCGCCTGAACCCGGTTGCTGACGCCCACGGTCACCTCCCGGGTATGCGGCAGGCCATTGCTGTCCACCAACTGGACGGTGGTGGTGTCACCGTTCCTTTGCAGTGCGGTCACCGGCACCAGCAGCGCGTCCCGGGCCTCGGCGTTGATGAAGAATACCTGGGCGGTCATCTGGGTCATCAGCCGGCCTTCCGGGTTGGGCACCTCAAATACAGCGTTGTAGAGCACCACGTTGTTCTCCACCACCGGGGTTGGCTCCAGCCGGTCCAGGGTGCTTTCCCAGCGCCGGTCCTGGTTGCCCAGGGTGGTGAAGTACACGGGCATGCCATGGCTCAGCTTGCCGATGTCCGCCTCGGACACCTGGGCTTCCACGGTCATGGTGGACAGGTCGGCGATGCGCATCAGCACCGGCGCCTGCTGGTTGGTGTTCAGGGTCTGGCCCTGGCGGGCGTCGATGGACACCACGGTGCCGTCCATCGGTGCATAGATTTTCGCATATGCGAGGTTGGCCTCTTCCGCCCGCAGGGTGGACTCGGTCTGCTGGATCTGGGCGCTGATGGCCTCGATCTGGGCCCGGGCGGAACGCAGGTTGGCTTCCGCCACCTGGGCGGATTCGCGACTGGTGGCTTCCTCCGCCAGCAGGTTCTGCTGACGCTGGTGCTGGATCTCCGCCAGGGTGAGCTGGGCTTCCCGTTCCATCAGTTGCGCTTTCTGGTTACGCAACTCGGCACGGGTGGCGTCCACACGGGCGAGATAAACGGTGGGGTCGATCTCCGCCAGCAGATCACCGGCCCTGACCTCATCGCCGGTTTCCACATGGATCACATCCAGCTGGCCGGACACCTGCGCGCCCACATCCACGTAGTCCCGTGGCTGCAGGGAGCCGGTAGCAGTCACCAGGTCCTCAAGGTCGTCCCGCTGTACCATGGTGGTTAGCAGGTCGGGGCGGGTGTCGCCCTGGCTTTGCGTCCACCAGCCCACGGACAGACCCGCCACCACAAGCACCAGTATCAGGAGCCCGCCAAATCGCCGGGAGGAAGCCCTTCTAGCCGGGGAAACCATGGTCACCTCATATCGAATCCATTGATGACAACCGCCGAGTTGCCGGCGATGGCAATGGATTATCGGTAATGCGGATGACGGGGAACAGACCCGTATGGCGGGTTTACACAGCTTTTACACCCTACTGACAGATGCCCTGCCGACCCGCAGCCGGAAACCCGGTCAGGATACGAAATTACCATGTCTTCACCCAGCGGCGATTCGCCGTCCTCACCTCTGGCAAGACACGTGACGATCTCCTATAGCTGAAGCTTGGTGTCCCAGACACCGGCTCACGCCCAGGTACCACGTTTCTACAACGACAACCTGCCGATACAACACGGGACGTGGCAGGTGGAGCAATTGAACACCCCCATCGAATGAGGAGACCAGACCATGGCAAACGACAAGCCGACCACGACGGATGCGGGCATTCCCGTCGCCAGCGATGAACATTCCCTGTCGGTGGGACCTGATGGCCCGCTGCTGTTGCACGACCACTACCTGATCGAACAGATGGCCCAGTTCAACCGGGAGCGCATCCCGGAACGCCAGCCCCACGCCAAGGGCGGTGGCGCCTTCGGTCACTTCGAGACCACCGAGGACATGAGCCCCTACACCAGGGCGGCCGTGTTCCAGAAGGGTACGAAGACGGACGTGGTCATCCGTTTTTCCACCGTGGCCGGGGAACGGGGCAGCCCGGATACCTGGCGCGACCCACGGGGGTTCGCCCTGAAGTTCTATACCAGCGAGGGCAACTACGACATGGTGGGCAACAATACCCCGGTGTTCTTCGTCCGTGACCCGATGAAGTTCCAGCACTTCATCCGTTCCCAGAAACGCCGGGCCGACAACGACCTGCGGGACCATGACATGCAGTGGGATTTCTGGACCCTGTCACCGGAATCCGCCCACCAGGTCACCTGGTTGATGGGGGACCGGGGCATTCCCAAGTCCTGGCGCCATATGAATGGCTACTCCAGTCATACCTACCTGTGGGTGAATGCCCAGGGAGAAAAATTCTGGGTGAAGTATCACTTCAAGACTGACCAGGGCATCGACTACCTGACTCAGGAAGAGTCGGACCGGATCGCCGGCACCGATGTGGACTACCATCGCCGGGACCTGTTCGACACCATTGCCAAGGGTGACCACCCCAGCTGGACCCTGTACATGCAGATCATGCCGTTCAGGGAAGCGGAAACCTACCGGCTCAATCCCTTCGACCTGACCAAGGTGTGGCCCCACGGCGACTATCCTCTGATCAAGGTGGGCAAGCTGACCCTGAACCGGAACCCCACCGACTTCCACACCGAGATCGAACAGGCCGCCTTCGAGCCCAATAACCTGGTGCCGGGCATCGGCATCAGTCCCGACAAGATGCTGATCAGCCGGGTGTTCTCCTACGCCGACGCCCACCGCGCACGGCTGGGGGTGAACTACAAGCAGATACCCGTGAATTCACCCAGGGCACCGGTCCACAGCTACAGCAAGGATGGCGCCATGCGGGTACAGAACGTGTCCGATCCGGTCTATGCCCCCAACTCCAAGGGTGGCCCCAGCGCCGACGGCGAACGCTACCCCACCGATTCCACCTGGGAGACCAGCGGCGATATGGTCCGGGCCGCGTACACGCTGCGCAGGGATGACGACGACTACGGCCAGGCCAATGACCTGATCAACAAGGTGATGGACGATGCCGCCCGCGACCGGCTGGTCAACAACGTGGTTGGCCACGTGAAAGGGGGCGTGAAGGAGCCGGTGCTGTCCCGGGTGTTCGAGTACTGGAAGAACATCGACCAGACCATCGGGGAACGCATCGAGAAAGGCGTCCGGGAAGGCTGACCGCTGCCGTAATGAAAAAGGCCGGTCGCCATCCGACGACCGGCCTTTTCAGATTACGCCGACTGGATCAGTAGAGTTCTTTCAGAGACGCCTTGGCAAAAGGCTGGAACTCACCGGTGCGGCCTTCCTTCACCTTCACCAGCCACTCCGGGTCCTGCAGCAGGGCACGACCCACGGCGATGAAATCGAACTCGTCGTTGTTCATGCGCTCAACCAGCTCATCGATACCAGACTGGTCAACGGCTTCCTGCTTGCTGGCGAAGGTGCCGCTGATGAAGTCCTCGGTCAGGCCGACACTGCCCACGGACATGGTGGGTACGCCGGTCAGCTTCTTCACCCAGCCCGCCAGGTTGAGGCTGGAACCCTCGAATTCCGGCTCCCAGAAGCGACGGGTGGAGGCATGGAAGATGTCCACCCCGGCGTCCGCCAAGGGCTTGAGGAAGGCTTCCAGCTCTTCCGGGGTCTGGCATAGCCTGGCGTCGTAGTCCTGCATCTTCCACTGGGAGAACCGTAGCATGATGGGGAAGTCCGGCCCCACCCGCTCGCGGATGGCCTGGATGATCTCGATGGCGAAGCGCTGGCGGTTGGCCATACTGCCGCCGTACTCATCGTCCCGCTGGTTGGTGCCCTCCCAGAAGAACTGATCGATCAGGTAGCCGTGGGCACCGTGTACCTCAACCCCGTCAAAACCGATGGCCTTGGCGTCCGCGGCGGCATCGGCGAAGGCCTTGACCACGTCCTGGATGTCCTGCTTTGTCATCACATGGCAGACCACCTTGCCCGGCCTGTTCATACCGGACGGGGCATAGCCCGGTACGCTCGGGTCCGGCTCCATGCCTTCCTTGCGAACCGCGCCCACATGCCAGAGCTGCGGGAAGATCTTGCCGCCGGCTCCATGCACCGCGTCCACCACCTTCTTCCAGCCCGCCAGGGCCTCTTCACCGTGGAAGAACGGCACATTCTCGTAACCGTTGGCCGCCGGGTGGTTCACCGTGGTGCCCTCGGTGATCAGCAGCCCGACGCCGCCTTCCGCCCGGCGCTTGTAGTACGCCACCACGTCATCGTTGGGCACATTGCCCGGCGAGAAGTTACGGGTCATGGGCGCCATGGCCACCCGGTTGGCGAGCTTTAGGGACTTCATCTCAAAGGGTTCGAAGATGGGGCCAAGGTTCATGGTCATCTGGGATTCTCCTGACGCATTCGTGTGTTCGGCGAGCGTCACGGCATGCCGGGTCGGCCTGACCGCAGGTTGGGGGTAACGTTTATGCTTGCCGAAATCTGGTTTCGTTACGAAACTCTATTGGATCGAATGGGTGGATGCAAGCCATAAAAGAGCGTTCGCTCTATTTTTGGGGCGGTCCGGAAATCACTACCGGCATCCCGGTTCCGGCATCTGCGTTTCCTTCGGCGGCCCACGTTGGGTACACTTTGACCATGGCCAGAAAACGTTTTGATGATTCAAGCTGTTCCGTTGCCCGGGCCCTGAACGAAGTCGGGGACTGGTGGTCGTTGCTGATCGTGCTCCAGGCCATGTACGGCACCCGCCGCTTTGTCGACTTCCAGCAGGAGCTGGGCATCGCCCGCAATATCCTGGGGGACCGCCTGTGCCGGCTGGTGGACAACGACGTACTGCGCAAGGTGGATGTGGGCGAACACGGCCCCCGTCACGAATACCGCCTGACCGACAAGGGTCGCGACCTGTTCCCGGTGGTGATTGCCCTGCGCCAGTGGGGCGACCGCTACAACCCCTGCCCCGACCAACCGACCCTGGACCTGCGCGACCGGCGCACCGGGCGACCGATCCGCCAGCTGGAAGTCCAGGACGCGGAAGGCAACCCGCTCTCCGTGCGGGATGTGTTCGTGCCGGAAGAATCCGACGATGAGGCCCCGCTGGACGAGCACCGGGCCTGACAGTATCGGACCGACTGCCGGCACCTGATCGGTCAGTATTGAACCTTTTGAGCTGAATCAATCCGGTGGTCATACCGCCATTACCGCCGGACCACCCTTGTCATGGATCAATTTCCCCTGCCACCACCGTTGTAGCCTTTAACCGTCAACAACGTGTGGTTAGGAGTTCTGATCTATGTCCTTGAAATTCAAACTGGGTGTACTGGCAATCGGTGTCATGGCGGCGACTTCCGCCCAGGCCTACCAGGCAGGCGATGTGATCGTCCGGGCCGGTGCCGTCACCGTGGACCCGAACGAATCCAGCGACCCTGTCGGCCTGGCCGGCACCAGCCTGGCCGATGAAGGCTGGGAAGTGGGGGTCGACTCCGACACCCAACTGGGCCTGGCGGGCACGTGGATGATGACGGATCACTTCGGTCTCAGCCTGCTGGCCGCCACCCCCTTCCAGCATGACCTCTACGGTGCAGGCAGCCTGCCCGGGGGGGCCGACCTGGGCAGCACCAGGCACCTGCCTCCCACGCTCACCCTGCAGTACTACCCACTGCACAGCGACGCCATGATCCAGCCTTACCTGGGCCTGGGTGTGAACTACACGATCTTCTTCGAGGAAAAGACCAGTGACACCCTGACCGGGGCTGTGGATAACTACCTGGGTGGTGGTGTGGTGAGTTCGACGGACATGGACCTGGATGACAGCTTCGGTGTCGCTGCTGAAATCGGTGTGGATATCCGTCTGGACGATCACTTCGGCATAAACGCCGGCATCTGGTGGGCCGACATCGATACCACCGCGGACATCAATGCCTACGATGCCGCCGGCAACAAGCTGGGCACCGCCAGGGTAGATGTGGAAATCGATCCCATGGTCTACATGGTGGGCTTCACCTATCGTTTCTGATATGGCCGTGCCTCGGACTGAAGGTGTCGGGGCACATCCTCCCTTGCGGGGCCCTCGGGTCCCGCTTTTTTGGAAGCGGCCCACAACGAAAAAACCGCCACCGGGATATCCGGAAGCGGTTCTTCTATCGCTGCGATGTTCGGCAGATTACATCAGGCAGACTGACGCTGCCCTGAACGACCCTGCCCGCGCCCACGTCCGCGACCGCCGCCAGGACTGGCCTGACTCCGGCCACCAGGACGGCCACCGCCGTTGCGTGGGTTACCACCATTACCACCATTACCACCACCGCCATTATGGCTCCTGGCACGGCTGGGATCAGCCTTGGCCTTCGGCTTCAGCGGCAGGTTGTTGGTTGGCTCGAAGCCTTCCACCTCTTCCCGCGGCAGCTGCTTCTTGATCAGCTTCTCGATACCCGCCAGCAACTTACCTTCGTCAGCGCTGACCAGCGACAGGGCATGGCCACTCTCACCGGCACGGCCAGTACGACCGATACGATGCACATAGTCCTCCGCAACTTGCGGCAGTTCGAAATTCACCACCTGGGGCAGTTGTTTGATGTCGAGCCCGCGGGCGGCGATGTCGGTGGCTACCAGCACCCGGATATCACCCTGCTTGAACTCGGCCAGCGCCCGGGTGCGGGCACCCTGCGACTTGTTGCCGTGGATAGCGGCGGCGGTAATGCCGTCACCTTCCAGCTTCTTGGTCAGCCGATTGGCACCGTGCTTGGTGCGGGTGAATACCAGCACCTGGTCCCAGTCGTTATCCCGCACCAGCTTGCTCAGCAGCGCGGTCTTGCGGCTCTGGTCCACCGGGTAGACGGTCTGTTCCACCCGCTCGGCAGTCTTGTTGCGGGCGGCCACTTCCACCAGTACCGGGTTGTCCAGCAGGCCCTGGGTCAGCTTGCGGATCTCATTAGAGAAGGTGGCGGAGAACAGCAGGTTCTGACGCTTCTCCGGCAGCAACGCCAGGATCTTGCGAATGTCACGGATAAAGCCCATGTCCAGCATGCGGTCAGCTTCGTCCAGCACCAGGATCTCAATCTCGTTGAACTTCACCGCGCCCTGCTGGTACAGATCCAGCAGACGGCCCGGTGTTGCCACCAGCACATCCAGCCCCCTGGCGAGTTTCTGCATCTGGGGATTGATCTTGACACCCCCAAACACCACCGCTGCCTTGGTGGGCACATACTTGCTGTAGAGGTTGACGCTGTCATGAACCTGCGCCGCCAGCTCCCGGGTAGGCGCCAGGATTAGGGCGCGGGGACCCTTGCCACTGCGTTTGCTGGCGCTCAGGCGCTGCAGCAGAGGCAGGGTAAAACCAGCGGTCTTACCGGTGCCGGTCTGCGCGGCGGCCATGACGTCCCGGCCGGACAGGACTGCGGGAATTGCCTGGGCCTGGATGGGGGACGGGGTGTCATAACCCTGGTCGGAAGTGGCACGCACCAGTTGCTCGGAAAGGCCGAGGGAAGAAAAACTCATAGATAATAACTCTTGATTGGTCTGCCTCCACGAACGCCGGAAAAACATCAGCGAAAGCGGGCAGGGTCCATGCACGGCATGGAAATAATGACGACTACGGTCGCTCACCGGTATCGGGAGGACGTCCTCTGGCGGGTCGTATGAAGTGTTCGCACGATGGCCCTGATGGCCGAAAACTGCGGATCCTTAGAGGCAGGACGCAGGCAAGATAACAGAGCACCTGCGAAATAGCCATAAGTGTTTACCATGGCCACTGGAATATTACGGGTTTGACATATATACCTGAAATAGGGAGCCTACAAAGGCGCTGAATAGCCATCGAGAGTCATACATGACCCCCAAACTATCGATCAAGAACGTATTCAAGATCTTCGGGGACTCCCCGGAAGATGCCTTTCGCTTCCTGGAGAAAGGCTACGAAAAGGATGTCATTTTCGAGAAAACCGGCCAGACCATCGGGGTGCACGACGCCTCCTTCGACATCCAGGAAGGCGAGATTTTCGTGATCATGGGCCTGTCCGGTTCCGGCAAGTCCACCATGGTGCGCCTGCTTAACCGCCTGATCGAGCCCACCTCGGGCCAGATCCTGTTCAACGGCAAGGACATCGCCCGCATGTCCGCCGAGGATCTGCGCGAGGTGCGCCGCAAACAGATCAGCATGGTATTCCAATCCTTCGCCCTGATGCCCCACATGACGGTCATGCAGAACGCCGCCTTCGGGTTGGAACTGGCCGGCCTGGAAGAGACCGACCGTGAACAGCGTGCCCGTGCCGCCCTGGCCCAGGTGGGGCTGGAGCATGTGGCCAACAGCTATCCGGATGAATTGTCCGGCGGCATGCAGCAACGGGTCGGTCTGGCCCGCGCCCTGGCCAACGACCCGGAAGTGATGCTGATGGACGAGGCCTTCTCCGCCCTGGACCCGCTGATTCGCGCCGAGATGCAGGACGAACTGCTCAAGCTGCAGGCGGAAGCCAAGCGCACCGTGGTGTTTATCTCCCATGACCTGGACGAGGCCATGCGCATCGGTGACCGCATTGCTATCATGGAGGGCGGCAAGGTGGTCCAGGTGGGTGCTCCGGACGAAATCCTGAAGAACCCGGCCAACGACTACGTGAAGTCCTTCTTCCGCAACGTGGATGTGACCACCATTCTCACCGCCGGCGACATCGCCCGCAAGAAGACCGTCACCATGATTGAACGGGAAGGCGCCGGTCTGGCCTCCGCCCTGGAGCGCCTGCGCAGTAACGACGAGGATTACGGCTACGTGGTCACGTCCGATCAGCATTTCCGGGGCGTGGTGTCCATGGAGTCCCTGATCCGGACGGAGAAGCAAGGCGGTGGTATCAGTGATGCCTTTATCGATGCAACGCCGCTGAACGGCAACACACCGCTCAGTGAACTGATCGGCCAGGTGGCCGCATCGGGCTTCTACCTGCCCGTGGTGGATGACGACGGCCATTATCTGGGTGTCATCTCCAGAGCCATCCTCCTCCAGGCAATCGACAAAGACAGCGAGGCCGCATGACTGATTCATCCAACCCATGGGCCGACAACGGCTCCGACGCGCCGGAGAACGAATCCGGTTCTGGCGAGAGCGCCAATCCCTGGGGAAGCTCGGGCAGCACCGAAACCCAGGATGAATCCGGCAGTAACCCCTGGGGCGGTGGTTCCGGATCTTCCGAATCCACCGGCGGCGGCAGTGGCTGGCTGCAGAGCGGGGAACCGGTGCCGGAAGAGAGCTTTGACATATTCCACCCGTTTGCGGATGCCTGGATTCCCCTGGGAAGCTGGGTGGACACCGGCCTGGACTGGCTGGTGGGCAATTTCCGCCCCGTATTCCAGGCCATCCGCTGGCCGGTGGATGCGGTACTCACTGGTATGGAATCCGCCCTGCTGGCGGCCCCTTCCATCCTGGTGGTTATTATCTTCGGACTTATTGCCTGGCAGGTCGCCAGTCGCAAGCTGGCCATCGGCACCATTATCTCGTTGATCGTGGTGGGCGCCATCGGCGCCTGGGAAGAAGCCATGGTGACCCTGGCCCTTGTACTGACATCCGTATTTTTCTGTGTGCTGATCGGTCTGCCTACCGGGGTCTGGCTGGCCCGCAATGACCGCGTGGCCGCCACCATGCGCCCGGTGCTGGACGCCATGCAGACCACGCCGGCCTTTGTCTACCTGGTACCCATCGTGATGCTGTTCGGTATCGGCAACGTGCCGGGGGTGGTGGTCACCATCATCTTCGCCCTGCCACCACTGATCCGCCTCACCAACCTGGGTATACGACAGGTACCACCCGACCTGGTAGAGGCCTCGCGCTCCTTCGGCGCCAGCCCCCGCCAGTTGCTGTTCAAGGTACAACTCCCCCTGGCCATGCCCACCATCATGGCCGGGGTCAACCAGACCCTGATGCTGGCCCTGTCCATGGTGGTCATCGCCTCCATGATCGCCGTGGGCGGTCTGGGTCAGATGGTACTGCGGGGCATCGGACGCCTGGATATGGGCCTGGCCACCATCGGTGGGCTGGGCATTGTCCTGCTGGCCATTATCCTTGACCGCCTCACCCAGTCACTGGGCCAGGATTCACGCAGTCGCGGCACCCGTCGCTGGTATGACCACGGGCCCGCCGCACTTATCCGGAAAATCATCCCCAAAAGGAGAGAGTCGCAATGAAAACCTCCATAACGAAACGACTGGCAACGGCTGTCGCTGCCACCACCCTGACAGCGAGCTTTGCGCTGCAGGCCCAGGAAATGCCTGGCGAGGGTGTTGAGGTACAACCCCTGAAGAGTTCCATCGCCGAGGAAACCTTTCAGACCCTGCTGGTCTCCCGCGCCCTGGAAGAACTTGGCTATGAGGTCAAGGACATCAAGGAGATTGAATACGCGGCCGGCCACGTGGCGATCGCCAACGGTGATGGCACCTTCATGGCTGATCACTGGGACCCGCTGCACACCAACTTCTACAACCGCGCAGGCGGTGACGAAAAGATCTATCGTGAAGGTGTGTATTCCTCCGGCGCCCTGCAGGGTTACCTGATCGACAAGGAAACCGCCGAAGAGCACGACATCACCAACATCGAACAGTTCAAGGACCCGGAAATCGCGGCCCTGTTCGACACCAACGATGACGGCAAGGCCGACCTGACCGGTTGCACCCCGGGCTGGGGCTGCGAGGAAGTGATTGAGCATCATATGGACGCCTACGAGCTGCGGGACAGCATCACCCACAACCAGGGTTCCTACTCCGCCATCATCGCCGACACCATCGCCCGCTTTGAACAGGGCGACCCGGTGTTCTACTACACCTGGACCCCGTACTGGGTCAGCGGTGTGATGGTTCCCGGCGAAGACGTGGTTTGGCTGGAAGTGCCCTTCTCCTCCCTGCCCGGTGACCGGGAAGGTGTGGATACGTCGCTGGACGACGGCACCAACTACGGTTTCATGCCCAACGACCAGCGCATCATCGCCAACCAGGAGTTTGCCGATAACAACCCGGCGGCCGCCAAGCTGTTCTCCATCATGAAGCTGTCCGCCAACGACATCAGCGCCCAGAACCTGGCAATGCGTGATGGTGAAGACAGCGAGGAAGACATCGCGCGTCACACCGACCTGTGGATCGAAGCCAACCGCGACACCTTTGACGGCTGGCTGGAAGAAGCCCGCGCAGCGGCTGAATAAGCGTTAGCCTCCTGGCAGGTCCTGTTCATCCGTAGCAGGGCCTGCCGTTCTTTCCCCTCCCCCCTCAGATCAACTGGCCAGATACCAGGTCAGCGCCGCCGCCAGTATTCCCCCGACCAACAGGCTGACCACCGAGTGAGCCAGATTCCAGCGAAACGCCGCCACCTTGGCGGAATAGCCGGTAATCCGCTCCATCAACAGCGAATTGGCGGAATAGGGTGTACCTCCGGTGGTAATGCCCCACCCGGATACCATGCCGATACCCAGCCCCAGTACCGCCTCCGCAGGCCAGATCGGCCCCAGCACCCCGCCCGTCAGAGTGCCGATAACAATGGGGTTGAGCCCCACCATGCCACCGGCGAAGAACAGCCAGGGCACCAGCGCGGCCACCACCGGATAGCCCCACCCCGGCAGGCTGAAGCCGGCCCCCAGCCATTTCAGGGCAAAGCTGCTGATCAGTGCCCCGAGGAAGGCGGAACCACCGACAATCACCAGTTCGTTACTGACCGGGGCCATGGAGGGCAGTGGGTTACCTGTGCCCCGGGGTGGGCTGACCAGTCCGTGTGCGAACAGCACCACCACGGCACCCAGGCAACTGAGGGTCACGGCCTTGGAGTAGCTGAGCCCGCCGGGGCCGCTGAGCACGAACGCCCCCACGCAGATGGCCCCGATAATCGCCATGAATCGGAGCCACGGCAGGTATTTGCCCAGGCCGATATCAACCGCATCGCCCTGGGCAATTGCTTCGGTTTCCCGTTCCGTAAACAACAGGCCGCTGAGCAGGTACACCATGGCCAGCGGCAGGCTGACGGCAATCAGTTGCCAGCTGTGCAGTCCTGGCAGGAAGGTCACGGTCATGACCACCGAGATCGACAGCGGGGAACAGGTGGGTGAGGCGCCAAAACCCCGCAGGGTGCCTCGGGAGGCGTTGCGAGCCATGGCGGAATCCCCGTGCCGGCGTACCTGACCGGCAATCATCGACGAGACCACCCCCACCGAGCCGAAGTTCAGGGGCACCGACAGCACCGTGGTGCCGAAGGTAACGCTGAGGTAGCGTACGGTCGGACGGCCCGCGAACAGGGTGGCGGAAATCCGCTCCAGGTCGCTGGAGCGACCCAGCAGGGAGGACAGCAGCATGACCGTGAGGATCAGCGCCGTCAGCCGGGTCATGTTCACGGCCCCGTCCATCAGGGCCGAAGGCTCGTCCACCAGCGCCAGCAGCGACATGGCCACCAGCAGGCCGAAGATGATCCTGGCCACCAGGCGCAGGTCCCGCCACCCGAGCAGGATGGCGAGGACAATGGCGGAGGCCCCCACCACGGCCATGCCCGGAACCAGGGAAAGAACACCACAAAGCAATGCCAGGTAAGCCAGCGCCGACCGCGTCAGGGTCAGCGGACTGGAGGAGGAGGTCTGTGTCATCGAAGGCTCTTTGGAGGCCGGGGCGACCGCATGACCGCAGCGGCGACAGCCCGACTCACGATGTTGGTACGGGTCAGGATTCCGGGGGCAGCAGCCGGGCGCCGGTGACCGCCTGGACCTCTTCCAGGGTGTTGTCGCCCACCAGCTCCACCACCCGCAGGCCCTCATCGGTGACATCAAGCACCACCAGGTCGGTGTAGATCCGGTCTACCACGCCCTTACCGGTGAGCGGGTACTCACATTCGGGCAGGATCTTGGGGGCGCCGTCGCGGGTGCAATGCTTCATCAGCACGTAGAGCTTGCGGGCGCCCACCGCCAGGTCCATGGCACCACCCACGGCCGGTGGTTCACTGAGGTCATTGGTGGCCCAGCTGGCCAGGTCGCCGGTAGCCGACACCTGGAACGCGCCCAGTACGGCAATATCCAGATGGCCGCCCCGCATCATGGCGAAGGAATCCGCGTTGTCGAAGTAGCAGCCTCCGGGCAGCAGGGTCACGAACTGCTTGCCGGCGTTGATCAGGTCCGGGTTCTCTTCACCGGGTGCCGGTGCCGGCCCCACACCGAGGATGCCGTTCTCGCTATGGTATATCACATGCCGGTCGTCAGATACATAGTTTGCTACCTGCGTCGGCATGCCGATGCCCAGGTTTACGTAGGCGCCATCGGGAATATCCCGGGCGACACGACGGGCCATATCCTCTTTACTAAGCGATTGCATCGAGCAGCCCCTCCTGCAGTACCACGGAATCCACGAAAATGCCCGGTGTCACCACCGCCTCCGGGTCCAGGTCACCCACCTGGACGATCTGCTTCACCTCGGCGATGGTGGTTTTCGCCGCCATGGCCATGGACGGGTTGAAGTTACGACCGGCGGTGTTATAGGTCAGGTTGCCCCAGGCATCGCCCTTCTCGCCCCGGATCAGCGCCACATCCGCATGCAGGGCGGTTTCCAGCACATAGCCCTTGCCGTCGAACTCGCGAGTCTCCTTGCCCTCCGCCAGCAGCGTGCCGTAGGCGGTGGGGGTGTAGAAGGCGGCCAGGCCGGCGCCGGCAGCGCGGATCCGCTCGCCCAGGGTACCCTGGGGCACCAGTTCGAAATCGATGGAGCCTTCCTTGTAGCGCTTCTGCAGCCACACGGAGCCCTTGGAGCGGGGGAAGGAACACACCACCTTGCGCACCAGGTCATCCCGCAGCAGGGAGGCAATGCCCTCCTCCGCCACACCGGCATTGTTGGAAATAATGGTCAGATCCTTCGGCGCATGACGGCGCAGGGCCTCGATCAGTTCCAGCGGAATACCGGAACTGCCGAAGCCGCCGATCATCACGACATCGCCATCCTTGATCACGGAGACGGCCTCCGCCATGGAATTACAGACTTTGTTGATCACGATGCATTCACCAACTGCGTTGAAACGGGTTTATCGGGCGCCACCGACGGTGGCTGCCGGGAAGTTGAGGAACCGGCTGCTCAGGTAGATGGCGGCCACCAGGCCAAAGCCGATCAGGTCCGTCAGCAGATCCGGGTAGATCAGCACACCGCCGGCAACCAGCACCAGGATCCGCGCCGGCCAGGCCAGCACGCCGATGCGGTACAGGTAGCCCTCCATGGCGGAGGACAACAGCCAGATGGCCGTGATGGCCGTAAACGCCGAGGTCAGGATCTTGCTGATGTCACCCTGCAGGATCAGGGACGGATTGATTACGAACAGGAACGGCAGGATGAACAGGATGCCCCCCAGGCGCATGGCGTAGACACCGGTTCGCCCGGCCTTGGCACCGGCCACACCCGCGGCGGTGATGGCAGCCAGGGACACCGGCGGCGTAATGTACGACAGCATGCCCCAGTAGAGGATGAACAGGTGACTGGCCAGCGGGTTGAGGCCCGCGTTCACCAGCGCCGGCGCCAGCAGGATCGACAGGAAGATGTAGCAGGCACTCACGGTCATGCCCATGCCCAGAACGAAACTGGTGATGGCCCCGGCTGCCAGCATCAGCGGAATGCTGCCATCGGCGTAGAGCAGCAGCTCACGGGAGAAGGCGCCGGCCACCCCGGTATAGGACAGGCCACCGACCACCAGGCCGATACCGGCCAGGATGGCCACCAGGTTGGCGACGCTTGTGGTCAGGTCCTGCATGAAGGCCAGGGCCCGCTTCAGGTTCAGACGATGGTTGCGCTTGAACATCGAAATGCCCAGCAGGACCACCGTGGCATAGTAGGGGGCATAGGCCTCCAGGCGCATCACCAGCAGCATGTAGATCAGCATGAACAGGGCCAGCAGGTACGGCCAGCCGTCCTTGAGGGTCTCCCACAGGTTCGGGATCTCCGATTCCGGCAGGCCTTTCAGGCCCCGTCGCGCGGCATAGATATCCACCTGGAAGATCAGCGCCAGGTAGAACAGCAGCGCCGGCAGGAACGCGGCGATCATGATCTCCGCGTAGGGCACCCCGAGGAAGGATGCCATGATGAAGGCCACCGCCCCCATCACCGGCGGCATCAGGGTGCCACCGGTGGACGCGCAGGCTTCCACCGCACCGGCGTAATGGGCCGGGTAGCCGGTCTTTTTCATGGTGGGAATGGTAATGGGGCCGGTGGTCAGGATATTGGAGATCACACTGCCGGACAGGCTCCCCATGATACCGCTGGACAACACCGACACCTTGGCCGGACCGCCCCGGCTCTTGCCCATCAGGGCGGTGGCGAACTGCATGAAGAATTCGCCACCGCCGGTGGCAGTGAGGGCCGCGCCGAACACCACAAAACCGATCACCAGCTGCGCCACCACCTGCATGGGGATGCCGATCACGCTTTCCACACCGATGACATGGGCACGGATGATTTCCGGCAGGGTGTACTGGTTGCCCCACAGGAAGCCGGGCATGGAATCGGCGTACAGTGGGTAGGTGCCGAAGAACAGCGCCACGAACAGCAACGGCCAGCCACCACAGCGGCGCACACCCTCGAGGATCAGCACCAGCAGGATGCCGGACAGTACAGTAGCCTCGGTGGGCGCCTGGTACTCCCAGCCCATGTTGATCATGGTCAGGCCGTGATAGCCCAGGTAACCGGCGCACACCAGCGCCGTCGCCGCCAGCGGCCAGTCATACCAGGAGACCTTGCCCGACGCCCCTTTCCAGGCCGGAAAGGCAATATAGGCCGCCGCCAGGAAGATACCGATCAGGTAGTAGAGATAGGCGTTGCCCAGGGGTTTGAAACCCAGCAGCTCCAGGTTGAAGGTCTGGTTGATGGCCATCAGCAGGCCCAGGGTACCGAGCAGGATAATCGACCAGTACCCGGCACCCCGCAAACGACCGGAGGTCGGTTCAGCGGCGGGTGCCGCCTGCTCGGCGGACGTGGAAGCACTCATGACGTGGTTACTCCGAAAAGATCGACAGGCGCCCGGTCAGGCGCCTGTCATCACGGGGGTCTTGGATATCAGAGGGATTCCAGGGCCTGGGTGCGGTGGGCTTCCCAGATCTCCTCGAATTCCTCGTCACTCTTGCCTTCGCCTTCCGTCGTGGCTTCCTTCCAGGCGTCACGCAGGGCATTCAGGCGGGCCAGGCGCTGGTCGTTCCAGGCCTGATGCTCCTCGGTCCAGATACCCTTCTCCTCCAGGTAACGGATGGCGCCGGGATGGAAAGGAACATCGATAGGCGGTGTGCCGGCCTGTTCCAGATCCCAGCGACCCATGACCGCCGTGGCATCCTTGTACATGCCGTAGGTTTCATCCAGGGCCTTGATGTAGTTGTAGACAGCGTCCTCATCCATATCCGCACGTACCGTCAGCACCGGGTACCGGTAAGCAAAGATATCGACCGGGTTCTCTTCACTGATACCCGCCCCCTCTGTTTCCGTGTAGGGCTGGAAGAACGGCGCCACTTCACGCAGGCGCTCCCAGCCTTCTTCATCGTCCTTGGGTACGTTGAGCCAGCGGATGCCACGGGGGGATTCCGCCAGTTCGTAGACGTGGCTTGGCGTGGTGGTGGTGCAGGACGCGTCCGCCTCACCCCGGGCCAGGGAACTCATGGTATTGGCGTAGGTGGGGAACATAATGGCGTCAACATCGTCACGGGTCAGGCCCACAAACGCCAGGAAGGCATCACACTTCACGTTGATGGACGGGTTGCCGGCCACATAGGCGAAACGGGAGCCCTTCAGATCTTCCAGGGTTTTGATGTTGGCGTCCGCCGCCGTGAAGATACCGAACGAGGACGGGCGACCGGCCACGGCACGCAGGTCCTGCGGTCCCCAGCGACGGGTGGAGAAGTCATGGATGCCTTCCGCGGCGAAGAAGGTTTCGGTGGCCAGGAAAGCGTAGTCGGCACGGCCGCTGAGTAGCGGCTGCAGGCGACCGATGGCGGAACCGGAAGGCTGGATACGGATGCGGGTACCGTACTGCTTGCCGAAGGCGTCGGCGATGGCGGAGGCCTCGGCGTAACCGGCCGAACCGACATCGTAGGACGACCAGGTCATGGTGTCCGGCAGTTCCTGGGCGATCGCGGACCCGGCAAACAGCAGGGCCGTGCTGATGGCAGTGGCAGACAGGGTTCTGGTCAGGATATTGCTGGCATAGGGCATGGGAATCTCCAATCGCTTCTTATTGTTTGGTTAGATTTCAAACATAGTTCACATTTCAGATCCGGCGAACAAAGTAGCCCGAGGCGAATTCTTCGTCAAATTTTTTTCATTATGCTGAAAGCTTTTCTCGTATATTGATAAACTAATCCATCAAGCCTGCTCCAGGGACCATCGCCCGACCTCATCGCGGACAATCTCCAGCACCTTCCGGCGCCGCTCTTCGTTCATCCGCGACGCAACGGACGCCACGCTGATGGCGGCATGCTCACTGGAACCGGGCACCCGAAAGGCGATTCCGACCGCGGAAACTTCCGGTACGATGCGACCCTCGTTCACCGAATAGCCATGTTCCCGGGCCTGCTCCAGCCACTGCTCCACCTCGTCGCGGGTGATACCGGAATAACGGGGATAGCGGGGGGCATTCAGCTCCACCATGCGCCGGGCCTCCGGCTCCGGCAGCGCCGCCAGCAGGGCCATGGCGGCGGCCCCGATCCCCAGCGGACGGCGGGCGCCAGCCACCAGGGTGTTGGCGGTCACCGGGTAGGTCCCTTCGGCAACGTCAATACAGACGGCGTCGCGATTCGCACGGATACTCAGGTAGGTGTAATCTTCAGTACGGACGGCGATACGACCGAGCACCGGCTGCAGGGCGTGCCGCAACTGAAGATCCGGCGCCACCTCCTGGGCCGATTCCGCCATGCGCAGCAAGTCGAACCCCACATGGTAGGTCTTGGCATAGGGATCGAAGGTGAGCAGCCCCTCGCTGGCCAACCCGGTCAGCAGGCGGTGGGCGGTGGCGGTGTTCATGCCCACTTCACGGGCAATATGGGACAGGCTGCCACCGGTGGGGAAGACGGTGGCGACGGCCCGCAGCAGGGTGCAGGCCTTGGTGAGCGTGGTACTGCCGCCGGGGGATTTGCGGGATGTCGCCGGGGTATCTCCTGGGTTGGCCATGGATGCTTCCTTAGTGTTCTCGAAATGTAGGAAAATTTTATCGTATTTCAATAAAAATAACGACGAGACCCTTCCATGAACCCTCCCCTTAAACCCCGCTTCAGCCTGGTAGGACGATATTCGCTGTTGTCGCTGACCCTGATTGTCGGCGCCGTGGCCGTGCTCAGCAGTCTCTACGCCGCCGTGGCGGATTCCGTCACCGAGCGTCTGGCGGGGGAGCGCCTGGAGGCCCAGGTAGCCGGCACCGCCAACCGGCTGACCAACTTCATCGAAAACCGCATCTACCAGCTGGAAACCCTGTCCACCCACCCTTCCATGCCCCTGTACCTGAACTACACCGATGCGGTACCGGACGGGGTGCGGGAACTGGTGCGGGTGGAGGCGGATTCGCCGGACCTCTACGGCATCCTGTTCTTCAATGACGGCAACGAGCTGACCGAGGTGGTGCCGGGCCAGGCGGCCTCCGGCCAGCCCTACTGGGGCCGCAGCGGCTGGGGTATCCGGGGTCTGCCGCTGGTGATGATGGCCAACAGCGAGGTGATCGGCCCCCGCATTGGCGACGGTGCCAGCCCCGGCTGGCTGCTGATCCGACAGCCGCTGCGGGAGACGGGGGAACAGCCGGTGTCCGGGTCCATTGCCCTGCATGTGCGGCTGGCCTCCCTCACCGAGCTTATGCGCACCGAGAACCTGGCCGGCGTTCTGCGCCCCTACCTGAGGACGCCGGCGGGCGAACTGCTGGAACCCACGGGCAACCGCCTGGACACCGTTCCCGAGGAACTGCGCACGGGTCCGGAGGTGTTGCCGGGGTGGCGCATCGACTACCAGGTGGCCGCCAGCGATATCCTCAGCCCGCTGCGCAGTGCCCAGCTCGGCCTCTACGCCCTGGCCGGGGTGATGGCCCTGGGCACGGTGGCCCTGTTCTGGGCCCTGGCCCGCAGCCTGCGCCGCCGGGTAACCCGACTGGTGCAGGGGGCGGAAACCCTGGCCAGCGGTGACCTGAATTTCCGGCTGCAGGCGCCGAAGAACGACAAGGACGAGATCGACGTGCTGGCCCACGCCTTCAATGCCATGGCCGACCGCCTGCAGGAACTGATTGGCCGTACCGTGCAGGCGGAGAAGATGGCCGTGCTGGGGGAATTCGCCACCGGCGTGGCCCATGAGGTACGTAACCCCCTGGCCACCATCAAGCTGACGGTACAGGCCCTGGAAAAAGGGGAACCGGATGATGAACGGCGTGAACTGCTGGTGTCCGTGGAATCGGAAATCGACCGCCTGAACCGGGTGGTGGGGGACCTGCTGGACTACGGCCGGCCCGTGCCCGGTGAGCCCCAGCGAGTGGAGATCCGGCGGATCTTCCGTCATGCCACGGTGCTGACCTCCGGCCTGGCGGAACAGCGGCAGGTGACTGTGTCCGCCACCGGCGATTCCCGACTGGCCATCGTGGCCAGCCCCGACCAGGTCATCCAGTGCCTGGTGAACCTGCTGGCCAATGCCATCGAGGCCTGCGATGCGGGCGGCACGGTGCACCTGAGGGCCTTCCGCAATGGCGACCGCATCCACGTGGACATCACCGACAACGGCTGCGGCATGGAACCGGATACTCTGAGACAGGTCACCGAGCCCTTCTTCACCACCCGGCAGGAGGGCACCGGCCTGGGCCTGAGCATTACCCGCCAGCTGATCGAGCTGAACGGAGGTGACCTGCATATCCACAGCGTCGAGGGAGAAGGCACCACAGTGTCCGTCACCCTGCCCGCCGCAAACAGTGATAACCTAGACTCAACAACACCAGAACAACCACAAGAACCACTGCCTGACCATGACCGCCATGCGCTCACAGATCCTGATCGTTGACGACGAGAAGAGCTTTGTCCGCTCCATGGGCTTTGCCCTCAGCGAGGCCGGCTTCCGCACCCTCAACGCCCATACCGGTGAAGAGGCCCTGGAGTTGCTGGCGGAACACACCCCGGACCTGATGCTGCTGGACCTGCGCCTGCCGGGCATGGATGGCATGGACGTGCTGGCGGAATCCGTGCGTCTGCACCCGGACCTGCCGGTGGTGATGATCTCCGCCCATGGCGATACCCGGGCGGCGGTGCAGGCGGTCAAGGCCGGCGCCACCGACTACCTCACCAAGCCCTTCGCCCTGGATGAACTGCTGCACCTGATCCGCTCCATCACCGAACGCCGACAGATGCAGGACGAACTCACCTATCATCGCAGCCGCAGTGCCAACGCCTCCGGCCTGGTGGGGTCCAGCACCGCCATGAAGCGGCTGTGGGAGACCGTGCAGCGGGTGGCGGCCAGCAGTACCGGGCGCATCCTGCTACTGGGGGAATCCGGCACCGGCAAGGCGGTGGTGGCCCGGGCCATCCACCAGCAGAGCCCCCGGGCCGGGCGGGCCTTCGTGGAGATCAACTGCGCCGCCCTGCCGGAGCAACTGATCGAGGCCGAGCTGTTCGGTGCGGAGAAAGGGGCCTACACCGGCGCCCATCAGAAGCGGACCGGCCTGGTGAGCCTGGCCCACGGCGGCACCCTGTTCCTGGACGAGATCGGCGAGCTGCCTTTGGCCCTGCAGGCCAAGTTCCTGCATTTCCTGGAGAATGGCGACTACCGCCCGGTGGGGGCCACCACCAGCCAGACCTCGGACGTACGAGTGGTGGCGGCCACCAACCGCTCCCTGGAGGAGGAGGTCCGGGCGGGTCGCTTCCGGGAGGACCTGTTCTTCCGACTCAACGTGATCGAGCTGACCATTCCACCCCTGCGGGAACGGGGGGAAGACCTGGGGGAGCTGCTGGATGTGTTCATCGAGGCCCAGGCCCGGGAGGAAGGCTGTCGCCCCATCGCCGTGCCCCCGGAAACCCTGGAGCGTCTGTCCGCCTACAGCTGGCCCGGTAATGTGCGCGAGCTGCGCAACCTGGTGGAACGGCTGACCATCCTGCACCCGGGCCAGCGCATCCGCCCGGGCCAGCTTCCCGCCGAATTCCAGCCGGCCAGCGATGCCGCCCCGTCGCCCCGGGGGACCTCCCTGGAAGCACAACTCCAGGACACGGAGCGGGAGATGATCCAGCGGGCCCTGGAACAGACCGATGGCCACAAGGGCCGGGCCGCGGAACGGCTCGGCATGTCCCGCCACGCCTTCAAGCGCCGCCTGCAGCGACTGGGGCTCTCCTGACGCTCCTGAAATGAGCGATTTCCGCCCATAATCCATCACCATGTTGAGCGGATTCCGCTCATTCTGCGCCCCTGCGGATACCGATCAGCTCTTCGTCACCCGCGAAACGCCGGTGACAGGCGATCACCGGCGCGTTGGTCCCGGTTTTGCTACACATTCCCAGCGAAACAACAATAACCACCTGACCCGATCAGGAGACCGACGTGCGGAAACACCGAAGCCGTCATCGCCAGCCACATGCCATACAGCCACGGCCCCGTTCCGGTCGCCGGTTCCGGCGACTGTCCGTCGTCCTGTTGTATCTCTGCGTGGTGCCACTACTCCATGCCCTGCCAGACACCACACCGCCGGTAGGACGGGTGGAACTGGGCGCCGCCGAGGGCGAAGCCGACGCCACCATCGCCTGCATGTACCCCATGACCGGACGTTCCGCCAGCTATGGCCGCGACAGCATCGTGGGTATTCGCCTGGCGCTGGAGGAACTGGCGGCCACCCCGGATGCCCCCCGGCTGCGGGTGATCGTGGATGACTCCCGTTCCAAGGCCTCCTTTGCGGTGCGCATGGCCGAGGACTTCATCAGCCAGGATAACGCCAATATCCTCTGTGGCATGGTCAGCTCCGGCGTGGGCATGGCGGTAAGCCGGCTGGCCCGGGAAAAACAGGTCATCATGGTGGGCACCGACCATGCCTCGTCCCGGGCCACCCTGGAGGAAGGCCATGACTACTACTTCCGCGTGTCCAGCGATACCTGGACCTCCCACGCCGCCGGCGCCCGCTATCTCAAGGACCTGCAGGACGCCACTGGCTGGCGCAAGCTGGCCTTCCTGGGGCCGGACTACGAGTATGGCCGGGTGGCCTGGCGCGACCTGAAGCAGGCCCTGGCCCAGAACAATGTGAGCTTCGAGCAGACCGGCACCTACTGGCCCCGGCTGTATGAGCCGGACTACTCCCTCTATATCCAGTCGCTGCTGGAATCGCCGCCGGATGTGCTGGTGGTGGCCCTGTGGGGGGGCGACTTCACCGCCTTCCTGGAACAGGCCCGCACCACGAGGCTGTTCGACCAGATGCGAGTGGCCAACTTTGACACTGGGGGCGACTACGAGACCCTGGTGGCCCTGGGTGACAACCCGCCGCCGGGCCTGATCCTGTCCGCCCGTCATCATGTGAACTGGCCGGATACCGCGGCCAACCGGTCGTTCGTGGGGCGCTTCCACGAGCTGTCCGGCCGTTACCCCAGCTACTCCGCCCAGGGCGCCTATGCCGGCGTACTGGCCGTTGCCAACGCGATCCGCAAGGCCGGTGATGTCACTGACACCCCGGCCATGATCCACGCCCTGGAGGGCCTGGAGATCCCCCTGCCCAAGGACCCCTACGGCTTTACCTCCTATATCGACCCGGACACCCACCAGATTGTCCAGGCCCAGGCCATTGGCACACCGGTGGCCAGTGATCGCTTTCCGCCCGCCCGGATATTGCTGGGCAACTGGCGGATCTACGATGCCGAATCCCTCAAACCGTCCGCCGCCCTCATCCGGGAGCGACGCGGTGAAACCGGTGGCTGACCGCCACCCTGTCAATCCATGCAGCATCCGAACCGAGCACAACAACAAACAAGGAGCACGCCATGACAACCCAACAACCAAAAACACTGAAAAGAACCCTGCTGTCGGTGGCCCTGGCCTCCGTCGGCCTGATGGGCCTGGCCGGTAGCGCCAGTGCCCAGGACGACACCTTCAAGGTGGGCTTTGTCACCTTCCTGTCCGGCGGTGCCTCCGGGCCCTTCGGTGTTCCCGCCGCCCAGGGCGCGGAAATCGTGATCAAGGCCATCAACGAGGGTACCCTGCCGGCCCCCTACAACACCAAGGGGGTTAACGGCCTGACCCTGGAGTCCGTGGTGGTGGACGAGGCCGGCGGCCCCACCAAGCAGGTGGAGGAATACCGCAACCTGGTGCAGCGCCAGGACGTGAACGCGGTGATCGGCTACATCTCCTCCGGTGACTGCCTGGCGATCGGCCCGGTGGCGGAGGAAATGGAGATGTTCACCATCGCCTTCGACTGCGGCACGCCCCGCCTGTTCCAGGAAGTGGAGAACCCCACCTACCTGTTCCGTACCGGCCTGGACGCGGTGGCCGACAACGTGGGTGCGGCCCGCTACCTGGCGGAGACCCACCCCAATGCCAGTCGCATTGCCGGCATCCAGCAGAACTACGCCTGGGGCCAGGACTCCTGGCAGGACTTCACCCTGGCCATGGAACAGTTGATGCCGGAGGCGGAGATCGTCAATAACCAGACGCCGCAGATCTTCCAGGGCAGCTACGGCACCGAGATCTCGGCCCTGCAGACCCGCCGCCCGGATATCATCCACTCCTCCATGTGGGGCGGTGATATGGAATCCTTCGTGGCCCAGGCCAACGCCCGTGGCCTGCTGGCCCAGGCTACCGCCCTGCTGACCACCGGCGAATCCGGCCTGCACCGGTTCGAGGGCCAGGCGCCCAACGGCACCATCCTGGGTGGTCGTGGGCCCTTCGGCGGCTTCATGCCGGAGAATGAGCTGAGTGACTGGTTCAGCGAGGCCTACGAGGAAGAGCACGGCACCCCGCCCAGCTACCCGGCCTCCAAGGCGGCCCAGGCCATCCTGGCGCTGAAATACGCGGCGGACAATTCCGGGGCCGACGGAATACCCAGCCCGGAACAGCTGGCTGCCGCCCTCAAGGGGGCCGAGTTCCCGTCCGTCTCCGGTACCGTGCGCATGGCGCTGGCCGATGGCCATCAGGCACTCCAGCCCATGTACTACGGCGAATACCACTATGAAGACGGCGAGGCATCACTGCGCAATGTCCGCTCGTTCCCGGGTGAATGCGTCTCCGCCCCGGATGGCCAGAACCCCCAGGAATGGATCAAGGCCGGCTTCCCCGGCGCCGACTGCGACTGATCCATTCACCGACCTGACCGCCGGCGGCCCTGCGCCGCCGGCGCGTTCCAACCTGGGAGAAGTAACCGATGTTAACGGTCTGGGCGATCCTGATTGACGGATTTATCTATGCCTCCTGGCTGTTCCTGGTGGCGGCGGGGCTGACCGTCATCTACGGCGTCATGCGAATCCTGAACATGGCCCACGGCAGCCTCTATGCCCTGGGCGCCTACGCGGCGGCCTCGGCCCTGGGCTGGTACTACGCCGACGGTGGCGACCAGTTATGGATGGCCTTCGCGATCATTGCGGTGTCGGCCATCCTGATTGGCGCGGTCACCGGCCTGATTATCGAGCGGGGCCTGCTGCGGCTGATGTACGGTCGCGACGAAATCCTGATGCTGATCATCACCTTCGCGGTGCTGCTCATCCTCGAGGATGTGATGAAACTGATCTGGGGTACCACGCCCTATTTTGCCTACCAGCCCTATGCCGCCATGGGACGCATCAGCATTGATGTGCTCACGGTCTCCCTGTACGACATCTCATTGATGGGCCTGTCCGTGGTCATCGGCCTGGGACTCTGGTTCTGGCTCGAGCGTACCCACATGGGCAAGATCCTGCGATCCATCATCCATGATCGGGAGGTCTCCGAGGCCATGGGCGTGAACGTGCGCCGCATGTTCACCATCACCTTCATGATCGGCGCCACCCTCGGGGCCATTGCCGGCGGCGCCACCGCCCCGATCATCTCCGTGGTGCCCGGCATTGGTATCGAGGTGATCGTGCTGGCCTTCGCGGTGGTGGTCACCGGCGGCCTGGGCAGCATTACCGGGGCTGCTGTTGGCGCGGTGATCGTGGGGCTGGCCCGGGCCACCTCCATCCACACCATGCCGGAGCTGGAGCTGTTTATTATCTACGCGGTGATGGCCGCGGTGCTGATCTTCCGTCCCCATGGCCTCTTCGGCCAGGCTGTTGCGAGGAAAATCTGATGAAGCCGGAAAGAACCGAACTGTCACTGATCGGCGTTGCCATCGCCGTGGCTGTGCTGGCCCAGTTCAGTCCCAACTGGCTGGTGTTCACCCTGACCCTGGCCATTTCCACCGCGCTGGTGGTGATGGGTGTGGTTATGCTGATGCGGGCCGGCCTGGTGTCCTTCGGCCAGGGCCTGTTCTTCTGCCTGGGCGGCTATGCCGTGGGCCTGGGCGGTCGTTTCCTGGGCATTACCGATGCCCTGGTGCTGATCGGCCTGGGGGTAATGGTCACCGTCGGGGTCGCCATGGTCCTGGGGCTGCTGATGACCCGTTACCGGGAGATCTTCTTCGCCATGCTGTCGCTGGCCTTTTCCATGATCCTCTATGGCATCCTGGTGAAAAGCCATGGCCTGGGCAGCACCGACGGCTTCGGCGTGGTGGACTGGACCCTGCTGGGCATGGTGCCGGGTGAGGGCCAGACCAGCATCACCGCGCTGATGCTGGCCATTGTGCTGGCACTGGCGATTGCCCTGTTCCTCAACCGCTACTTCCGCTCCAGCATCGGCCTGGCCTGCGAAGCGATCCGGGAGAATGAGGTGCGGGTGGAGTACATGGGCATCTCCCACCGCAAGGTGCTGTATATCAATTACGTGCTGGCCGCCGCCGTGGGCTCGGTGGGTGGTTCCATGACCGCCCTCGCCGCCGGCCACGTGGACCCCACCATGGCCTACTGGACCGTGTCCGGGGAGTTCGTGTTCATCGCCATCCTCGGCGGTACCGGCCACGTGGCGGCGCCATTCATCGCCGCACTGATCTTCACCCTGGTGCGCACCTACGCCGTGGAACTGGCCCCGAATGCCTGGCAGATGATTCTGGGCATCGTACTGCTGCTCATTATCCTGTTCCTGCCCAAGGGCATCTGGAGTCTGTTCACCCGCAAGAAAGGGGCCGCCCAATGACCGAGATACTCAGGACCGAAGGGCTGTCCCGCTATTTCGGGGCGGTGACGGCCGCCGAAGACATCAACGTGACCATTTCCGAAGGGGAAATCGTTGGCGTGATCGGCTCCAACGGGGCCGGCAAGACCACCTTTATCAACATGGTCACCGGTTACCTGCCCCCGTCACAGGGCTCCATTGCCTTTGACGGAACGCCCATCAAGGGGCTGGGGCCCCGCAAGCTGATGCGCAAGGGCCTGACCCGATCGTTCCAGATTCCCCAGCTTTTCCTGGAGTTGCCGGTGATCGACAACCTGGCCATCGCCCTGGCGGCCGCCGAGCAGCGCCAGTTCCAGATGATTCGCCCGGTGCGGACACCGGAGCGCCTGAAAGCGGCGAATGACATCCTGGAACAGATGAACATCAGCCGCTACCGGGACGAGATGGTCACCGCCATGCCACAGGGGGCGCGCAAACTGCTGGACATTGCCATCGCCATGCTGGGCAACCCCCGCATGCTATTGCTGGACGAACCCACCAGCGGCGTCAGCATGGAGGAGAAATACACCCTGATGGACACGGTAATGGACGCCGTGCGCCAGCGGGGGCTCACCGTACTTTTCGTGGAACACGATATGGAGATCGTCCAGCGTTACGTGACGCGGGTACTGGCTTTTGCCAGCGGTGTCGTGATCAAGGACGGTCCGGTGGACGAGGTACTGGCCGATGCAAAAGTGCAGGAGCTGGTCACCGGCAAGCAACACAGGACACCAGAAAAAGAGGGAGATACCTGACATGAGCCTGGAAATCGCCAACCTGGATGTCTCCATTGAGGGCATCGGTATCCTCAGGGACGTGAACCTGACCATCCCCACCGGGGAGATGGCCGGCCTGATCGGCCTCAACGGTGCCGGCAAGACCACCCTGATCCGGGCCGTGATGGGGCTGCTGCCGTCAGACCGGGGCAGCATCGCCTTCAAGGGCGAGGACCTCACCCGCCAGCCTGCCTACCGCCGGGCGGACATGCGCATCAGCTACATGCCCGAGGACCGGCGGCTTATCCCGGAGCTGACGGTGA
This sequence comes from Marinobacter sp. OP 3.4, assembly GCF_036224885.1. NCBI lineage: Bacteria > Pseudomonadati > Pseudomonadota > Gammaproteobacteria > Pseudomonadales > Marinobacteraceae > Marinobacter > Marinobacter sp. OP 3.4. The sequence goes on along the minus strand of NZ_JAVVLT010000077.1, from coordinate 28,782 downwards.
CCGAAAACATGCTGATGCCCGCCTGGGCCAACAAGATCCGCGATGGCGAGCAGCGCCTGAAGTGGGTGTACGAGCTGATGCCGGAAATCGCCGACTTCGGCGAGCGCAAGGCCCTGCAACTGTCCGGCGGCCAGCAGAAGCTGGTGGCCCTAGGCCGGGCGCTGATTCCGGGCCGCGAAATGATCCTGCTGGACGAGCCCTTTGAAGGTGTCGCTCCGGTGCTGGCAAAGCGCCTGTCATCCGTGATCGGCGACCTGCGGGGCGAAGGCCTGACCGTACTGATCGCCGAATCCGACGACGCCCATTCCGCCGATCTGGTGGACAGCACCTGGCAGATCGAGCGGGGGGAAGTTTCACAGGGGCGCCGGGATCGTTCAGAATCATCCGATGACTGATCGATCCGCAACAAGGAGACTCACCATGAAAATCAGAGCCGCCGTATTACAGGCCATTGGCGCCGAACGGCCTTTTAACGAGACCCGGCCACTGGTCATCGAGGAACTGGAACTGGACCCGCCCGGGGACAACGAGGTGCTGGTGGAAATCAAGGCCGCCGGCCTGTGCCATTCCGACCTGTCGGTGATCGACGGCAACCGCCCGCGCCCGGTGCCCATGGCCCTGGGCCACGAAGCCGCCGGCATCGTCAAGGAAGTGGGCAACGGCGTTCGCGACCTCAAACCGGGTGACCATGTGGTGGCGGTATTCGTGCCCAGTTGCGGACACTGCGAACCCTGCGCCGAGGGCCGCCCTGCCCTCTGTGAGCCGGCCGCGAAAACCAACAACGCCGGTACCCTGGTGTGCGGCGAGCATCGCCTGCACCGGGCCGACGGCACTGCCGTCAACCATCACCTGGGCGTGTCCGCCTTTGCCGACCACGCGGTGGTGGCCCGGGATTCCCTGGTGAAAGTAGACCCGGAACTGCCCCTGCACCACGCCGCCCTGTTCGGCTGCGCGGTGCTGACCGGGGTCGGCGCCTCCATCAATTCCGCCGATATCAGGCCCGGCCAGACCGTGGCGGTGATCGGCCTGGGGGGCGTGGGTCTGAACAGCGTGCTGGGGGCCCTGGTGGCCGGCGCCGGCGAGGTGATCGCCGTGGACCTGGACGAGGGCAAGCTGGCCCTGGCGAAGGAACTGGGGGCCACCCATACTTTCAATTCCGCCGAGGAAGGCTGTGTCGACAAGATCAAGGCGCTGACCAACGGCGGCGTGCACTGCGCCATCGAGATGGCCGGTTCCGAGAAGGCCCTGGAGTTTGCCTACCAGATCACCCGTCGCGGCGGTACCACGGTGACCGGCGGCCTGGCCCATCCGGAGAAGAAGGTGGCCATCCAGCAGGTCAGCATCGTGGCGGAGGAACGCACCCTCAAGGGCAGCTATGTGGGTAGCTGCGTGCCGGTGCGGGATGTGGCCCGTTACGTCAGCCTGTTCCGCCAGGGCAAGCTGCCGGTGGACAAGCTACTCACCGACACTCTGACCCTGGACCAGATCAACGAAGGCTTTGAAAAACTCGCCGCCGGCAAGGCAGTCCGGCAGGTGATTCTGTTTGACTGAAGATTTGTAATTAAGGACTACACTTAGACCAGATTTTTTCTCCCTTGCACCACCCCACCGGCGTCGCGCCCGAGCGTCGCCGGTGATCGAACACAACAACAATCAATGCAAACAAGGAGAACAACCATGCCCTTCAAACCCTCTATCCTTGCCCTGTGCACCGGCACACTGATTGCCGGCCTCTCGGCCACCGCCATGGCCCAGCAAACCCCCATGGAAACCCTGCAGAGCGATGCCCCCACTAACTGGGGAAAATGGGGTGAGGACGACCAGGTGGGCGCCCTCAATTACCTGGGACAGACGGAAGTCCAGAACGGCGCCGCCGCCATCCAGAGCGGCAAGACCTTCACCCTGCAGATCCCCATGACCTCCGGCTCCGGGCCGGTGTTCCCGGGACGGGTACCAACGCAGCACTTCATGGCCACCGATGCCGGCGTGTACATGGCCGGCAAGGCCGAACCGGCGGCGGGGGGCATGAAGTACTCCGATGATGTGGCCTTCATGTACCTGCAGGGCACCACCCACGTGGATGGCCTGGCCCATGCCTGGTACGGCGACCAGATCTATGGCGGCAAGAGCGAGGCCACCTCGGTACACGGCCACACCCACGCGGACGTGGGCGAGATCGGGGAAAAAGGCATTGTTGGCCGTGCGGTGCTGCTGGACGTGGGCCGGCATATGGGCAGCGATGATCTGCACCGCCTGCCCACCAACACCTGCATCAACCTGGACGACCTGCAGGCCACCGCCGAGGCCCAGGGCACCACCATCAACAAGCGGGATATCCTGGTGATCCGCACCGGCTCCATCGCCCGTTTCTGGGAGGAGGAACCGGACGAGGAATGGAACGCCATGAACGAACCCGGTCTGTGCCACAGCCAGGAGCTCCTGAGCTGGCTTGACCAGATGGAAACGCCGATGATCGCCACCGACAATATCGCCGTGGAAAAGGTGGTACAGGAAATCGACGGGGAGACCTACATCATCCCGTTACACGGTGCACTGATGCGGGACATGGGTGTGGTGCTGTCGGAGATCTGGTGGCTGGATGACCTGGCGGCGGACAGCGCCGACGACGGTCAGTACAGCTTCCTGCTGGTGGCTGCACCACTGAAGGTGGAACAGGGCACCGGCTCACCGGTGAATCCGGTGGCCATCAAGTAATCCGCTCCGGGCCCTCCGTGGCCCGGCACATCAGCGAATTACCCAAACGGCACACCCGCTACTCCCGGTTGTCGTCGGCCGTCCCTTCGTCCCCATCGCCGGCGGCTTCCGGGTTCTCATACTCGTCCAGACTTTCCTGCTCGACATCCCGCTCAATGTCCTGCTGCTCCTCGCGGTAATCTCCCTTGAGGCGTTCCTCGTCCATCGGCAGGGGATCATTCGGCTGATTCGCCTGTTCCGTGGGCGACGGATCCGGCTGGTTGTCGCCCATGGGCCGGATGCCCTGACTTTCCGGCGTCGCCCAGGCCGCCGAGGTCACCAGAAGCATGGTGGTAATGGCAGCGGATAGTGACTTGTTCATGGCTCCTCCTTTGCTGTCAGAAACGGAGCCAGGCAGGGGGCGTGGGCACAATACAGCCCGCCTGCCCGGACAAACCTTTAAGTCAGTATATGGCGCCGGGCGGACGGGTTATAAAGGTCGTACAATTACCAATTCGACAGGGTCAGTGTCCGATCAGTGACGGACCACCACCTCAAAGCCGCCATAGATCAGCCGCTTGCCATCGAACGGCATGGGGTTTACATCCGGATGCAGGCGCGGGTCCTCCATCACCTGTTGCATGCCCCGGTCCCGGGTGTCCTTGTCCGGCCAGACAATCCAGGAAAACACCACGGTTTCGTCCGGCTGGCACTTCACCGCCATGGGGAAGGAGGTCACCTCCCCTTCCGGCACGTCGTCGCCCCAGCATTCCACGAACTCCGTGGCGCCATAGTCCCGGAACACCACCCCGGCATCACTGGCATGCTGGATGTACCTTTCACGGTTGGCGGTGGGTACCGCCGCCACAAATCCGTCGATATAGCTCATGGCTCTCTTCCTATTCGTCTTTGGGGGGCAGTTCCCGCACGGGCCGAACCTCGATGCTGCCCAGCCGGGCCGGTGGAATATGGCTGGCCAGTTGCAGGGCCTCGTTCAGGTCCCTGGCTTCAAGCAGATAGAAGCCGGCCAGTTGTTCCTTGGTCTCGGCGAAGGGGCCATCGGACAGCATCACCTCGCCGTCGCGAACCTTCAGGGTGGTGGCGCTTGCCACCGGCTCCAGCGCCTGGCCTGCCAGGAAATGATCGCCTTCGGTGAGTTTCTCGACACACCCCAGGCACTCCTGGTTCAGGTCGTGCCAGGCCTGTTCCGTCATATCGTTAACGGTGCTTTCCTGGTAATAGACCAGGGCGACATATTTCATGGGTTTATCTCCATTTCCGGTTTTCCGACGTTGATCATCCAGCCTATGCCAAAACGATCCACCACGACCCCAAAGCGCACCGCCCAGAACGTCTCCTCGAACGGCATCTGGATCGTGCCGCCGTCGGACAACTGCCGGAACACCTGCTCCGCCTGCTCGACTTCCTCGTACTCGAGTTGCACGCAGGCACCGGCGGGCGGTGTGTAGCACTCCGCGTTCATGTCACACCCCATGAGCCGACGATCCCGGATATTGACCACGCTGTGGGCGATCCGGTCCCGGGACTCCTCCGGTACCTCGGTGGCCACCGGGGTGTCCGAGAACGGGATCATCGCCTCCACCTCACCGCCCAGCAGGTCGGCGTAGAAGGTCATGGCTTCCCGGCACTGGCCCTTGAATACCAGATGAGTATTGACCTGCTTTGGCTGCCTGGCCATCAACGTCATAATCTATCCTCCCCGTTGTCGACTATGATTGAACCGGTTCAACTCCCTGGCCATCACACTCAGGGCTCCGGTTACACATCCAGGTCGGATAGCGACGGCGATATTCGACACCACGGGACATTTTTTTCAGGCGTCGGGCAGTTGATCCAGGCGTTTCTGCAGGAAGCGTCGCTCCGGCTCCTGGCGGGCCAGGGTCAGCGCCTGCTGGTAGGCGATCCTGGCCTGACTGTTGTCGCCATTGCGACGCAGGAGGTCGGCCCGGGCGGCGTGGTACAGATGGTAGCCCTGCAGGGCCTTTTCGCCGGCAAGCTCGTCCAGCAGTTCCAGCCCCCGGGCGGGCGAATCCCGCATGGCGATGGCCACCGCCCGGTTGAGGGCCACCACCGGGGTGGGCCACTGCTGGTAGAGCAGGCCATAGAGGGCGACAATGTCGTCCCAGTCCGTCGCCGCCGGATCGACGGGGTCGGCATGAGCTGCGGCGATGGCCGCCTGCAGGGTGTAGGGCCCCGGTCCGGGATGGGCCATGGCCCGCAACAGCCATTGTCGCCCCTGTGCGATCTGGTCCTGGTCCCAGCGGCTCCGGTCCTGCTCGTCCAGGGGGACCAGGTTGCCTTCGGCATCCTGGCGGGCCTCCCGGCGGGCATCATGCAGCAGCATCAGCGCCAGCAGGCCGAACACTTCCGGTTGGGGCAACAGCCGCGACAACAACGCCGCCAACCGGATGGCCTCGCTTGACAGGCTGACGTCCACCAGGACCTGTCCATCGCTGGCGCTGTAGCCTTCATTGAACATCAGGTACACCACCCGGAGCACCGGTGGCAGGCGCTCCGGCAGTTCCCGCTGCTCCGGGACCTCGTAGGGAATATCCGCCTCGCGGAGACTGCGCTTGGCCCGCACGATACGCTGGGCCACGGTGGCGGGTTTCTGCAGCAGGGCGCTGGCCACCTGCTCGGTGGTGAGACCACACATCTCCCGCAGGGTCAGGGCCAGTTGCGACTCCGGTGGCAGCAGGGGATGACAGCAGGTGAAAATCAGGCGAAGCAGGTCGTCCTCATAGACATCGACCTCCGCCGGCGCTGATCCTTCAGACTGCCACGCCAACTGGTGACTGTAGTCACGGGCGGTCTGGCGCCGGCGGATCTGGTCGATGGCCTTGTGGTGCCCGGTGCGCACCAGCCAGGCCACCGGGTTGTCCGGCACCGCCTGTTGCGGCCACTGGTGGAGCGCGGCGGCAAAGGCTTCCTGCAGGCACTCCTCGGCCAGCTCGAAGTCACCGGTCAGGCGTATCAGGCTGGCCAGGACCTGCCGTGAGTGCTGCTGGTAAAGGCGTTCCAGTTCCATGGTCTCTTTTCCTCGCCCACTTCAAGGGTAATTGTCGCCCCGGAATGGATATTTTTGCTCACAAAATCATCAGGGTTGGCCTATACTGTAGAGCTTCAGTACAGGCATCCACGGAACCCGATGTTATCGGGATTGTAAAGGAATCAGGCCAGAATACTCATGTCCGTCTCTCCTTCCAGACCCACGCCGCAACCCCACTGGGTTGTCCACATGAACCGGCGCAACCGGAGCTGGTCGTTTGTCGCCGTTTTCCTGACGCTGGCCAGCCATGTCTGGCTGGAGCAGCTGTCCCCGTGGCTCTACCCGGCCCTGGCCCTGAGTTTTCTGCTGTGGCCCCAGCTTGCCTACCTGCGGGCCCGCCAGTCGGAAAACTCCATGCATTCGGAGATCAATAACCTGGTCATCGATTCCGTGATCTTCGGACTGTGGATTGCCGGCCTGGGTTTCCCGGTGTGGATCACCTTTATCCTTGCCATCAGCACCACAATAAACCTGATGGTGTTCCGGGGACCACCGGGGGTGTTGCACGCCCTCGGGGGTCTGGTGGCAGGTATCGTATTCGGCGGCCTCTATGCCGGTTTCCGGTTCCTGCCGGATATCCACTGGTTCACCACCGTGCTGGCGGTAACCAGCATATCCCTGTATCTGTTGCTGGTGGGTTATGTCTCCTTCAGCCGCAACCAGGTGCTCTATCACGCCCGGGAACAACAACGTCTGACGGAACGGGAACTCAAGCAGCAGATTGAGGAAAACCGCCAGCTCCAGGAGAAGCTCCAGGACCAGGCCAACCGGGACCCGCTGACCGGCCTATACAACCGCCGTTACCTGGACGACAGTCTGCAGCGGGAAATCAGCCGCTGCCTGCGTCAGGGAGATCCGCTCAGCCTGGTGCTTATCGACCTGGACCACTTCAAGGCGGTCAATGACGACCATGGCCACAACGCCGGGGACCTGGTGATCAGCCAACTGGCCCTGGCGTTGACTACCCTGTCCCGGGCCAGCGACATTGTCTGCCGTTTCGGTGGCGAGGAGTTCCTGGTGGTGCTGCCGGGGACCGGACTGGAGGCCGCCGAGGCCCGGGCGGAGGAGTACCGACGCGTATTCGAGGGCACCCCGGTACCGGTGGATAATGCCAGCCTGTCGGTGACACTGTCGGCGGGAGTTGCCTGTAGCTACCGGGAAATCGCGCCGGACGAGCTGATCCGGTATGCGGACCAGGCCCTCTACCAGGCCAAGGAAACGGGCCGCAACCGAGTAGTCAGCCAGGCCCCCCTGACCGACGAACCCCAGATGGCCTGAAGACCGGGGCCCTGATCAGTCCCCCGGTGATTCACCCACCGCCCACTGTCTGGGAAAGCGCCGGATCCTAAGGGTCAGGAACACCCCCAGCAACAACACCAGGAAGGTGAACCCGAAGGCCACCCGGAAGCCGCCGCCCTCCTCGATCAGCCAGCCGGAGACCGCCGGGCCGATCAACTGCCCGGTGGCGAAGAACACCGTGACAAAACTGAAGGCGATGGGAATGTAGCGGGGCGCCACCTGATCCGTGGCACTGGCCTGAATCAGGGCGAACATGCCATTGACTGACAGGCCCATGACCAGAAAATGCAGGAAGAAGGTCACCAGGGACTGGTCCACCAGCGGCAGCCCCATGGCCAGGGTAACCAGCGCCAGGGAGCTGGTGAGTGCATTGCCCCGCCCCCAGTAATCCGACAGCCAGCCCCACAACGGACCCGCCGCAATGGACAGCAGGCCCATCATGGCCATGAAGGCGCCGGCCGTGGCCTCACTATGCCCTTCCGACACCATGAAACTGACCATGAAAATGGCCTGCACGATGTAGGTCACCCCGATGATGCCGTACACCGTGGCCACCGTGATCACCCGGCCATTGCGGTAGATCAGCCACTTGTCGGCGGAGGGGGGAGGCTCGGTGTCGCTGGTGGCCAGCCGTGGCGGGTCCTTGGCAAACACCGTGACCAGCACGGCTACAACCAGGGCCACAACGCCGAAGATGCCCCAGCTGACCCGCCAGCCGTTATTCCCGAACCAGTCGGTCATCAGTGGCACCAGGGCCCCGACCAGCAGCATGCCCAGGCCCACGCCACTGGTCATCAGGCCGATCACCAGGCCCCGCTTTTCCGGGAACCAGGTGGCCAGCAACGACACCATGGGTGCGAAGCTGAATGCGGTGCCAAACCCCAGCAGGGCCATCAGCGCCAGCAGCCAGCCATAGTGGGAGGCCAGCGTCAGCCCCGCGAAACCCACGGCAACGGTGACCAGGCCGAAGACGATGGTGAGCCTGGCGCCGAACCGGGCGGCGGCAATCCCGCCCGCCAGTACGAACGCCAGGTAGCCCAGGGCGGTAATGGTGCCAAGGATGCCCGCCTGCTGGTAGCTGAGGCCAAGATCCGCCTGCATCGGCGGCAGTATCAGGCCATAGGCCATGCGGGCAAAGGCGATCACCACGAGGCTGGTCAGCAGCCCGCAGATCACCATGATCAGCAGGTGGGGGCGTTCCGGGTTTGGAGACATCTGGACTTCCGTCGGCAAATTAGGGTGGGAGGCACCCCGCCATCACGGTGATGGGGCGCGGTGGATCAGCCATGGTTCCGGACGATTCGCTAGTGGCTGGCAGCCGTCCGGTCGTGACCGTTGTGCACTGGGCCGGCGCGGCGGTCGATGTCCTGTTGCAGGGACTTGCACAGTCCAAACCCGAAGGCCGCCTCGGCCACCACAAACAGTGGGCCGATCAACAGGCCCACGAGGTCATCCACGAAGGCGGGTTTGCGGCCCTCGTAGTAGTGTCCGATGAACTGGGCCACCCAGCCCACCACGAACAGGCCGATGCCCCAGGCCAGCCAGGCGGTGGTGGACAGCGCCGCCGCCTGCATGCCGGCCCACACCGCCAGGGCCATGAGCACGGCCATCACCAGGCCGAACCTCAGGTCCAGCACCAGGTAGTAAACCACGCTGGCCAGGGCAATGAACCAGATCGGCGCCATGGTGATACCCGCCACCTCGAAGCCCGGACGGGCCAGCAGGACGGCGATGGCCACCACGATCATGGGGATACCGATGAAATGGGTGATGATGTTGCGACGGTCGCGATGATAGCTGGCATAGTTGGCCAGCTGGTCGGTTATTGTTTTCATTGGGGGCACTCCTGATCAGGGGCCGGCCGGAACCTTTCCGACCGGCGCAGCCATTGATCAAGATAGCTGCCTACAGGAATAAATACCAGCCCCTGTGCCGATGCTATTTGCGTACCCAGCGACCATCCACCTGGATGTATTCCCCGCTGGGCGTCTTCTCGATCGCCTTCTTGCCGGCAACCGCTTCCACCTCACTGACGGCGATACCATGTTTCTCCGCAATACGGGCGTATTCCGCCCGGCGTGCGTCGTTGATGGCCTCCACGATCTCGGCGGCATCGCCACCCGGTGAAACCACCCCCAGATAACCGGTGGGCATTTCCCCCACCAAACCCTGGCTCTTGGCCTCATCCAGCCGGCCCTTGGCCTCATCCAGCGACATCGCCATGGCCGGCAGGGCAAGCGCCATGGCCATGAGCAGTGCGGTCGCGTATCTCAGCAGTGTCATCATGCAGCTCCTTGAAACCGTTAGGACCAGGCTCAGAACAGGCCCTGGTCAGTGAAGAGTTCATCCACTTCCCGGTCCACCTTGACGTAGATCTCATGCTGGATCTTGACGTTCAGGTTCACCGTGATCGGCTCCTTGGGAGCCGCCATCTGGACGGTCGGGGTACAGGCCGCCATCAGGGCGGCCAGCATCACCGTGACCATCGCCGCTCCCGCGCACGATCTGACCATAGAAACATCTCCTTTGTGGGATTTGGCCCGATTTCAACGGGCCCATCATTGATTATTCAGGGGCTCCCTGGGTTTCGACACCTTCCTGCATCAACCGTTCACGGACCCGTTCCTTCACCGCTTCGTTGACCCGACCGCTCAGTTGCAGGCTGGTCAGCAGTGCTGGTATGTCCTCCTGCAGGTTGATATTGAGCACGACCGGACGGTCGCTGTCCACCTCCGGACTGGACCCCCTGAGCTTCAGGTCCAGCAGCAGCGTGCCATCCTCATCATAGTTGATGCCACTTTCCAGTATCCGGTAGTGGAAGTTCTCCATGGCCCGGGCCACCAGCGCCATGGCGGCGTTCCCCTGTGCCATGCCCCGGAGCTTGTCCGCCGGCAGTTGCAGGCGCCCACCTGGCGGCAGGGCGGTAATCCGGCCATCGTCGATGCGCACACCTTCCGGCCCCACCACCACCGGCAGCCGGCCTTCCAGGGTGCCCTCACCGGCCAGGCCCTCGGTGGGGTAGAGGTTCATCAGGGCAGACAGGCGCATGCCCCGGACATCCACCGGCACGTGCAGGGGCATCTCCCCCAGGTTCCAGGTGGTTTGCGGGACACTCAGGCTGCCATCGGCAAAACCGGCCGACGCCTCGGTCAGGGTCAGGCGGCCCTGGCCCGGTGCGCCGGTAGCCGCCTCATAGTCGCCCCCGAGGCGGATGGGGCCGATGGGAACACCCGGATTGAGGCTCGCCAGTTCGAGGGATTCCGTGCCAACCGACAGACGGTCCCCCCGCCACCAGCCCCGGACCTCTCCGGACAGCCCCTGCCAGGCCATCGTCCTGTGCAGACCCGATGCCTGGTCGAAGCGGATCTCACCGGAGATATCAGGGCTCCTCTCCGGTGGCATGGCCAGGTTTGCGGTAACCTCCACGCGGCCCTTGTCCAGGGTCAGGGATTCCGGCCAGGTGGCAAGCGTCCCCGCCAGATGGTTGGCGTCATTGTCCGGCGTGAGCGCCATGGACAGGGCCGCCTCCAGTGCCCCGCCGGCGCTCCGCTCCACCTGGAACGGCATGACCGCCCCGGCGGCATTGCCCAGTTCGCCGTCGGCGGTCAGCGCCTGTTGCCAGCGCACGTCCGCCGTCATCTCCCAGGCCTGGGTAACCAGTCCCGGATAACGCAACTCATCTGCCGAGAGCGCCAGGGGGCCCTCGGCGCTGATCTGGCCATCCTCGAGCCTGACCACCAGGCCACCGGCCGAGAGGGCCACCCCGTCCAGCCACATCAGCGTGTCCCAGCCGAAGGCGTCCATATGGCGTACCCGGACCCTGGCGCCGGAAGCCAGGGTCAGGCGGGCGTCGGATGGAGCGACCACACCGGTGACCGGCAGCTCCGCCCGCAGGTCATTCAACAGCCATCCGGACTGCGACCAACGCTCCAGGGCGGCCGTCAGCCGCCCCCGGGTAATGTCCAGGCGCCAGGGGTCTCCGGTATGCAACACCACCTCGCCCTCGAACGCCGGCCCCGCCCCGCCCTCGGAGGTGAGCGACACCTTCATGGGCCACTGGCCGGGGGCCGGCTCTCCCCCGGGGGAAAACCGCAGGCTGGCGCTGGCGGGCACCAGCCGCTCCAGTTCCACCGCCATGGACCCGGGCAGCCACGGCCGGATACCGCTGACATGTACCTCACCACCGGTGATAGCGCTCGCCTGTACCCCGGACCCGAGGCGGACATCCCCCTGGATAGCCAGGGTCTGGCCATCCCGGGCCAGGGTGGCATCCACCTGCGCCCGGGCCTGTTCATCCTCCCGGTGGAACTCAAGCTGCCCCTGGAAACGACACTGGGAACCCTGACAGGGAAAGGACGCCTGCAACGACTCGATCTCCAGGTGCCGGGGCAACCAGAAGGGCATGGTATCCGGCAGAGTCAGTTCCAGGGCGCTGGCACCGCGATCGGTGGACGCCATCAGGGCCGGGGATGGAGAGGACGATGATGGCGGCTGGAGGCTGCCGGCCTGGGCGATACGGGTCGGGCCGGTCACCAGGGTATCCAGTTGCCAGTCCAGCCAATCCAGCGTGAGGCGGGGATCGGCAGCTTGCAGGGACAGCGAGCGGCCATTGCCGGACCAGACCATCTCCACGGAGCGGAAGGCAATCCGGTTCCAGCCAAGGTCGGTGCCGGAAAATTCGATACGCTCGATGCCCAGGTCCGCCAGCCGGGTCTGGACCAGTGACCAGCCACCCCAGGCAATACCGGCCAGCACAAGCAGGATAATCAGCAGGACGCGCAGGCTGCGATGGATGGTCAAGTCAAGGAGCCTCCCTCACACAAAACAGCATCCTACCAGCATAGCGATAGCGGTATCGCCCTGAAAATGATTATGATGATCCGAACTTTCGGACGCACCAGGAGCACCCATGGACATACAACGTACCGGCAATACCCACAGTGTTGTGATCGGCTACCTGCTCTGGATCTTCGGTTTCCTCGGCTCCCATCGTTTCTATTACGGTAAGCCGATCACCGGCACCATCTGGTTCTTCACCCTGGGGTTGCTGTTTATCGGCTGGATTATCGACCTGTTCCTGATCCCCGGCATGGACCGGGAGGCGGATCTGCGTTACCAGAGTGGCGAGACCAGCTATAACGTGAGCTGGATCCTGCTGACATTCCTGGGGGTATTCGGTGTCCACCGGATGTACATGGGCAAGTGGATCACCGGGATTATCTACCTGTTCACCGGTGGCCTCTTCTTTATCGGGGTACTGTACGACTTCTGGACCCTGAACGAGCAGGTCACCCTGAAGAACAGCGAAGGGTGGTAGCCACCACCCTGGCTGCCGTCCTCATCAAACTTCGTCCGGGTTATTTCTCAGGACTGATGCGGAACCCGTAGCGGGGGAAATGCACATGGACCTCGCCGGCCCGCTCATCCTCGCGGCGGATAACGATCTCCTCCGCATCCTGGTAGACCAGGGTTCCGGCTACCGGATCCACACCGTAATCCACCGCTGAGACCGTAACTTGTGCCCCTACCTGCGCACCGGCCAGGTCTTCGAAGCCGGTCTCCGACAATGGTTCAGGATCGGCATTGCGGGCAATCTCGACGGCATCGGCTGAATCCAGCACGGAAGCCTCGCCATGGCCACAGGCGGCCACCGCGTCCATCCAGGACAGAACCTGGGGATAGGGGTCAAGCAGCTCCGCGATGGCCCGGTTGCCACGGACAAACCACAGGGCGTGGTAGTAGGCGAAATCAGCGACACAGGGCTCCTCACCCAGCAGGAAGGTACCGCTGTCCGCCAGTTGCTGCTCCAGCCGGCCCAGCAGCGTCGGCCACTGGGACAGCGCCTGGGCCGGATGCAACGGCGTGGCACTGCCACCCTCGAACAGCTTCTTGCGATCCGCCTGGAACGCTTTCTTCACCTCATCCGGCGCGCCCTTGAAACGCTCGGCCACGGCGTGGGGCTGGAAATTCAGCGCCACCCCATGCTGGAACATCACCTGGTCGGCAAAGTGCGCGGTGCTGGCCGCCACGGCCTCCCTGCCTTCCGGATACAGCGCCGGTAATGGCTGGATACGGTCCAGCTGGCGGGCGATCATGGCGGTATCGCAATAGATATCCGCCCCCACCTGCATCACCGGAGTCCTGCGGTAACCGCCGGTCAGGGCCATCAGGTCCGGTTTCGGCATGATTCTCGGGATCTCCACCGACCGCCAGGCCAGCCCCTTGAAGCCCAGCATCATGCGGGCCTTCTCGGCAAAGGGGGAAGCGTCGTAGTGGTGCAGGATGATATCGCTCATTAGGGGCTCCTGGTTGGTACTGGGCACACTGGCCGGTTGCGTTATGCAACCACTTTAACGGGATAACACCTTAACAGCCAGACCGGGTAACCGGATCGGGGCCATCTCCGTTCCGACAACTGATAGCCCAACTGCTATTACAGTTTGTCAATGTCAGGTATCTCATTCTGGCGATCCGCCGTATATCTCCTAGCATGGATAATGTGAATAACGTGAAACATGCGTAATTCAATGATCAGGATAAATGCCGTACTAGATCAGGGTAAATGCCGTACTAAATGGAGAAAGGAGCAAACATGAACATTCGAGGACTTTCTGCAGCAATTATTGCCTGTACTGTGTTTTCCATCCCTGCCTATGCTGATAACCATGGAATGGACGACAAGAAAACCGTTGCTGAACTTGTGGCAACATCCGATGAGCACACCGTGCTGGAAACCGCGATTGAGGAATCCGGGTTGTCGGCAAAACTGAACGGTAAAGGCCCGTTCACCCTGCTTGCACCGACCGACGAAGCGTTTGACGCATTGCCGGAGGGAACCCTGGATTCTCTGCTTATGTCGGAAAACAGCGACAAACTCGAATCCGTCGTTGGCTATCACGTTGTGGAAGGCCAGCTGATCCCTGGCTCAATGATCCTGATGCTCATTGAGGCTGGCGACACCCGTGGCTCCGTGACCATGCTGAACGGAGAACAACTGTTCATCAACAAGGAAAGCGATGGCAGTGTCACGCTTGAGGATGCCGAAGGTAACAAGACGAGCGTGATCAAAGCGGACCTGAAGGCCAGCAACGGTGTCGTGCACGTTATCGATCACGTCCTGATGCCCTGAGCACCAGGGTATTGGAGAAAGCCATCGCACACTACCGACCCGCCTCACCCAAGCATTGGGGCGGGACGGTTCACGTCACATACCGACCCTGTTTTACACGCCAGTTGACGTGTAATCATGGCAGCATCCCAATAGAACGCATTGATGGCTGGACCAGGTAACCGGATCAGACCCATTTCCGTTCCGGCGGCTGATAGCGCATCAGTGCCTGAAGCAGCGGTGCCGGCTGGTCTTCCACCACCAGCATCTGGCGATGGTGGGGTTTGAGGAAGCCGGAATCCGCCATGGTGTTAAGGAACGACAGCAACTGGTCGTAGTAACCAAAGGCGTTATAGATGGCACAGGGTTTGTCGTGGTAGCCAAGCTGCGCCCAGGTCCAGGCCTCGAACAGTTCATCCATGGTGCCGGGGCCGCCGGGCATGGCCACAAAGGCATCCGCCAGTTCCGCCATCTTCGCCTTGCGTTCGTGCATGCCGGAGACCACCTGCAGATCGGTCAGCCCGGGGTGAGCCAGTTCCCGGTTCTTCAGCGATTCCGGGATCACGCCGTATACCTTGCCGCCGCCAGCCAGTACTGCATCGGCCACTTCTCCCATCAGGCCGACCTTACCGCCGCCAAACACCAGGTCGATACCCTGGCCGGCCATATAGCTGCCAAGCTCCCGGGCACTGTGGGCAAAACGCTCGTGGTTACCGTGGCTTGATCCGCAAAACACTGCAATTTTCATGGTGGCGACTCCGAAAGCTGACAGCGACAAGCGGCCATACTGCCACGGCGCCGGGGCCTTCACAATCGGGCGGCGGCACCCTCCCGCCGGGTTTCCGTCGCCAGTTGGCCCAGGGTACGGATGGCTTCCTCGATCCGTGGTGTCCAGGGATTGGCGGCGTTCAGCCGAAGGCAGTTCTCGAACTTGCCGGTGGTGGAGAACATGATGCCGGGCGCCACATTGATGCCCCGCTCCCGCGCCAGGCGATAGACGGTGGTACCGGAACAGCCGTCCGGCAGTTGCACCCAGACCACGAAGCCACCACTGGGACGGGTAACGGCGGTACCCTCGGGGAAATACCGAGCCACCGCCGAGCGCAGCCGAGCGGTGGCATCCCGGTAGACCCGGCGCACCCCCCGCAGGTGTCGGTCGTAGCCACCCTGCTCCAGGAAATGGGCCACGGCCATCTGCGGCAGGCTGGCGGTGGCCAGGTTGGTGAAGTATTTCTGCTGGCGCACCGCCGAAAAGTACCGGCCCGGTGCAATCCAGCCCAGACGCAGGCCCGGGGAGATGGTCTTGGAGAAGGAACTGCAATAGATGACATTGCCGCTGCGGTCGAAACTCCTGGCCGGCCGTGGCCGCTCACCGGAATGGGCCAGGTCTCCGTAGATATCGTCCTCGATCAGGGGCACGCCGGCGTCCGCCAGCAGCGCCACCAGCTTGCGCTTGTGATCGTCGGACAGGCGCATGCCCATGGGATTACTATGGTTGGTCACCGCCACGCAGGCCTTGATGGGCCACTGCTCCATGGCCAGTTGCAGACCTTCCAGGCTGAGGCCCTCGGAGGGATGGGCAGGAATCTCGATCACCTTCAGGCCCACGATCTCCAGGGCCTGGAGGATACCGGGGAACGACGGCGACTCCACCGCCACGATATCCCCCGGTTCGGTCACCGCCCGCAGGGCCAGGATAATGGCTTCCTGGGCCCCGTTGGTGGCCAGGATCTCGTCCGGTGATACCGCCACGCCCAGGGCCGCCATGCGCTGGGCCACCTGCCGACGGAAGTCACTCTTGCCGGGGAAGGCGTAGTCCAGGGTATCCAGGCCATGGCGGGCGGCCCAGATGGACGCCTGCTGGATCTGGCGGATGGGCAGGTAGTCCGGGTGCGGCACCGCGGTAGCCAGGGGCACCAGGCGCCGCTCCTCATCGGAGCACAGGTCCATGGTCATCTCCCGGGCACTGACCGGCGATGGCCCGGCGTCATGGCTGGACATGGCGGGCTCCGGCGCATCCACCGGAGGCACTCGCACGAAGTAGCCGCTGCGCTCCCGGGGTTCCAGCAGACCCCGCCCCTCCAGGGTCTGGTGGGCCTGCAGTACGGTGGCAATGCTGACCCCAAGCTGCCGGCTGAGCACGCGCACGCCCGGCAGGCGTTCGCCATCCCGATAGACGCCGTCGCGGATCAGGTTTTCCACCTGGTCCGCCACCTGATGATAGAGAGTATCCATGGCACTATCTTTCCACAGTCCGGGGGCAAGGACGCAGCACAGTTACTGGCCGGAACGACCGGTACAGTTCGTATGGCCGATTGCCCTGTACCGGTTCAATATCAGTTTAGCTGATTCTGTTACGGCAGGCTCGATGGCGGGACACTGGGTATCCAAACCACAGGAAAGGAAGCTGTCCCATGAAACCGTCATCAATAGCGCCCCGCCCCCATCGCGGGGATCTGCTGCAGGTACAATCCGGACCCAGCGTCGTGCCCGCCAACCCGGAATCCATACTGGAAAAGATGGGGTTCCGGGTTTCAAAGCAAACCGGCGAACACTGGATCGTGACCGGCGCCGATCCCTTGCCGGAGTTCCACTTCTACAGCAGGATTGAGCTGGGACGCTTTACCCTCAATCAGGCAACCCACTATCAGGAATGGCTTAACTGGAGACACCAGCATGACATCACTACCCCTCTATCAGGTTGATGCCTTTACCAACCAGGTCTTCCGGGGCAACCCCGCAGCGGTAATGCCGCTGGAGCAATGGCTGCCGGAGGATACCCTGCAGGCCCTGGCGCTGGAGAACCACCTGTCGGAAACCGCCTTCCTGGTACCGGAACCGGAAGGCAGCGAGGCGGATTTCCACATCCGCTGGTTCACTCCCGGCGCCGAGGTCCCCCTGTGTGGCCATGCCACCCTGGCCAGCGCCTGGGTGCTGTTCAATCGCCTGGACTGGCCCCGGGAGCAGATCCGATTCCGCTCCCGCAGCGGGCCATTGTCGGTGTCCAGTCAGTCAGGAGACTGGCTGGAACTGGATTTCCCGGCCCTGGAGTACCAGTCGGTGCCCATGCCGGACATCCTCAGCCGTGCACTTCCGGGACTGCCTGAACCAGTCCATGAAGTGCCCCGGGACACCAACCTGCTGGTGATCCTGGAGAATGAAACCGCCGTGCGTAACGTCACCCCGGACCTGACCATCCTCAAGAAACTGGGCAACCAGGGGCTTATCGTCACCGCACCGGGGGACGACTGCGATTTTGTCAGCCGCTATTTCGCCCCAGGCATAGGCATCGACGAGGACCCGGTCACCGGCTCCATTCACAGCGTGCTGACGCCCTACTGGTCGGAACGCCTGGGCAAGCAGCAACTGCTGGCCCGCCAGCTGTCTGCCCGGGGCGGGGAGTTACGCTGTGAACTGGCCGGCGACCGGGTGAAGATTGCCGGGCAGGCAGCGTTCTATATGGAAGGAACCGTTCATCTACCGGGCCGGTAACCCGTTCGCCTGTCGGGAGCCCGGTTTCTCGGAGTAGACGCCCCGTTTCGCTGACTCCTCACCGGGAGTCAGCGTATGCCAGGTCGTGATTGGCTGGGTGTGGGCACCTCTTCAAATGACGACTTACGTATTTAAGAGGTATTCTGCCTGGCCTGGTCAGGGCAAGACCACCAGATGGTTGGGGAGCTGATTGCGTTCGTGGGTAGCCGGTACCTGTGCTTTCAGGTGCTCGCCACAGGCCTCGATGCAATCAAGAAATCCCCGGCAGGTGTTTCCCTCGCGGACCTGGTGGGTGAAGTTCTCCACAATACCCTCCCAGACCTTGTTATCCACCCGGGAAGAGATGCCCTGGTCCACCAGGATTTCCACATAGCGCTCCGCTTCCGAAACGAAGATCAGTACACCGGTGCTGTCCTTCGTATGGTGCAGGTTCTGCTCCAGGAAATGGCGACGGGCGAGATTGGAGGCACGCCAATACCGAACATGACGCGGTATCAGCTTGGTGTTGATCTTCGGGATGCGGAACACCGCACCCAGCACCAGAAAGACACCCCACAGCACCAACAGTAGCGCGTGGACGTCAAACCACTCGGTGAAATAGTTAACCAGCCCGGGTATCAGCAGGGCCACGATCCCGGCCCATACCAGTGGGATATAGGCGTAATTATCGGCCTGACGGGCCAACACGGTAACCAGTTCGGCGTCGGTCTCCCGCTCGACCGCGTTGATGGCGGCCGCCACCTGGTCCTGTTCAGTCCTGGTTAATAGGGTCATGAATCGCTCTTGCTCTCAGGATAATGTGTCAACACAGGGCTACCATCCACCGGAAGCACCGCCGCCGCCGAAGCCGCCTCCACCGCCTCCGAAACCACCGCCACCAAAGCCGCCGCCACGACCGCCCATACCGGATCCCAGCAGCGCACCGGCTAACAGTGCGCCCCTGCCGCGACCGCCACGGCCGCCGCCTCCACCGACGATGGAGATGAACGAGACGATGATGACAAAGAAGAAAACCACCGCCAGCAGGTTCGGCTTTTCACCTTTAACGCCTTGCCCCTGACCTTCTGGCACGGCCAGTGGTTCGCCGCCCAGCACCTGGATCATGGCTTCGGCGCCCGCAACAATGCCCTGGGAGAATTCCCCCTGGCGAAAAGCCGGAGTGATGATCTGGCTGATAATGGTGGACGAGGTGGCATCCGTCAGTTGGCCTTCAAGGCCGTAGCCCACTTCGATGCGGATCGCACGTTCTTCCTCGGCCACAATCAGCAGCGCGCCGTTGTCCTCGCCCTCCTGACCAATACCCCAGTGGCGACCGAGCTGGTACCCGAAATCTTCAATGGCATAACCCTGCAGGTCTGGCAGGGTAACCACAACCACCTGATTGGTAGTGGCTTCCTCGTGGGCTGCCAGCATGTTGGTCAGTCTGGACTCAGCGTCCCGGGACAGCATCCCCGCCTGATCCACCACGCGCCCACTCAGTTCCGAAAAGTCCGGCGTGGATTGCCCCCAGGCGGGGGACTGAAGCATCAGTAGTGCAACAAACACCATACAAGGGCGCAGCAAAACCATCATCAGAACTCAACCTGTGGCGCGTCTTCAGCGTTTTCCGTGGTGGCTTCAAAGTTCTCCCGCAGTTCCATGTCGTCGTAGAGAAGGCTGTGCCAGATACGCCCGGGAAAGGTGCGAATCTCGGTATTGTACCGCTCGACCGCCTGGATAAAGTCACGTCGCGCAACCGCAATACGGTTTTCGGTGCCCTCCAGTTGTGACTGAAGCGCCAGGAAGTTCTGGTTGGATTTCAGGTCAGGATAGCGTTCGGAAACCGCCATCAAGCGGCTCAGTGCGCTGGTCAGCTCGCCCTGGGCCTGCTGGAACTGCTGGAGCTTCTGGGGGTTGTTGAGGATGCTCTCATCCACCTGGATGGAGGTCGCCTTTGACCGAGCCTCGATCACGGCCGTGAGAGTCTCCTGTTCCTGGGCGGCAAACCCCTTGACGGTCTCCACCAGATTCGGCACCAGGTCGGCACGACGCTGGTACTGGTTTTCCACCTGGGACCACGCGGACTTTACCTGTTCATCGTAGGTGGGAATGTTATTGATCCCGCAACCGGTCAACAGTGACACAAGGGCCACCAGTGAGGTCAGTTGCCAGAAGGTCCATGAACCGGACCGTCTTTTCAGGTTTGTCATGGTTCAGCGCATCCTGTTCATAGCGAAAGGCACAGGCTGGCTCAGGCCAGCCTGATCTACCGTGAGGGTTTCTTACCATAACACCTCATATCCTCCGGGTCGCGAACCACTTGTTAAATCAGAAAATTCATCAGATAGGACGCTAGTGTACTAGGATTGCTTCCGCCGATAATCCGGATCCGTCCAGCATTGGGGCAGAGGTTCGCCGGAGGGAAAGACCAATGCGGTCTTGGCGATGGGCTCGGGATCCTGGGCCTCTTCACCGTAGTGCACGCTACCGGTGACCTCGGGCTCATTGGGGTCGAAAAGGGTCTTGATATCACTGATTTCCACCAGATGTCCGGTGGATTTCTCTGCCAGGAGCATACAGGTTCTCCTCTGTGAGAGGCGGGATGGCGAGTGGTGTTCCTATCACTTTGGTTCCGAAGCACCGATTCTGCAACCCGCTGATCAGCCGCCGTAATCCCGGCGATCGGAAATGCTAGCGGAAGGGGATGGGTCAGCGGTCGTGCTCGGGCCGACCTCATCCACCGGCACCTCCGGGTAGCGTTTCCGGGCCCGGACCATGCGAATGATGGTGATGATGTTGGTGACAAAGATCAGCCCCTCCGCAAGGCTGCCGCCGATGGAGCCGATGATCAGGTTATTGAGCATCCAGGCGAACGCCGCCAGCCCCAGCACGACACGCATGGCAATGCCCCGCAACAGGAACATGGCCACGGTGCCCAGGGTCGCGGCGGTCAGCGGAAACACGTCAACCCAGCTGCGCCAGGTCAGGGCCGCCGCCACCAGGTTGGCCGCCAGTACCGCCCACATGACCCACTGGCTTCCGGTGAATCGCCGTGCCAGCACGATGCGTACGATCACCAGCACCGTCAGCGCGGCCGCGGTCCAACTACTGAAGAAGACAAACTGGAGGGCGAAGGCAACGTTGGCGGATATCAGCAGCACCAGCAGTCGGTCATCGTTCCTGCTGGAGAAGGCAATCAGGCAGATGGCCAGGGCGACCAGTCCGAAGAACTGACCGGCCAGGAGGGCGGGTGACAGGCTTTCCAGGTTGGGCATAACGCTCTCCGCAGTATAGGGCCGAAGGGTGGGTTGAGGCCCCGGCATGCCCACGGGTAACCCCCTCCGGCCAGCCAAACCCCAGTATCGCTTACCCGGGAACATTACCAGATCCGTCAACTCCCCGTGATCATTGCACAACTGTCATGGTCCGGCAGGACGATTTCGGGTCGATTACTGCTACGCTTTTCGCCAGTCCGGCAACCTTCAACACAAGGAGATTGTGCATGCGTTCCCGTGTTATTTCCCTTCTGCTTTTCGGTGCCCTCCTCACCGGCTGCGCCACGGACCCCGGCCCCAAGCCGGAACAGGAAATAGAAGCAGCCCACAGCGCCATTGAATCCGCTGACAATGCCGGTGCTCAGGATATCGAACCCGCCCTGATGACCGAAGCCCGGGAAAAACTGGAAGCCGCCGAGGCGCTGATCGGGGAACAGCGCAATACCAGGGCCCGCCATTTGCTGGAACAGGCCGCCCTGGATGCCCGGCTCGCGGAAGCCCGTGCCGACACCCAACAGGTGAGGGACGCCCTGGGCGACCTGCAGGCCAGCATCGATTCGCTGCGCCGCAACCTGGAAAACCAGCAGTAACCCGCCGCCATGTGTACGGTTCAGACTCACAGGGAGACAACATGAACAAGCGATGTCTTACCGCAGGCTCGATGATAACGTTAGCGGCACTGCTGTCCGCCTGTGCCGGCACGCCAGAGCCGCATCCGGGGCTGGTGGAGGCGCGGGCCGCCTACGACAGCGCCGTGGATAACGAACAGGTCGCCCGCAACGGCCTGTCACACCTGAGGGACGCGGACCAGGCCCTGGACCGGGCCGAGAAACTGTTCCGTGAAGGTGCCGACACCGAGGCCATCGACCACCAGGTGTACCTGGCCAGCCGCCATATCGACATTGCCCGGGAGAACGCCCTGCGGGCCGGACTGGAAGAGGAACTGGCGGAAGCCCAGCGGCAGCGGGATGACCTGCGTATCCGCATTGGCGAACGCCGGGCCCAGGTGGCGGAAATGGAAGCACGGATGCTGCGGGAACAGATGGATCGCCTGCAGGCCGAGCACACCGAGCGGGGCATGGTAATGACCCTGGGGGATGTGCTGTTCGATATTGACGAAGCGGAACTCAAGCCCGCCGGCGAGCAGACGGTGCAGAAACTGTCCGACTTCATGCAGGAGTTCGGCAACTACCGTGTCCGTGTCGAGGGATACACCGACAGCATCGGTGAGGCCGACTACAACCAGGCCCTGTCGCTGCGGCGCGCGGAGTCGGTCCGCGATGAACTGCTGGCGGATGGTATCGCCCCCGACCGGGTCGAGGTGGAAGGACTGGGCGAGCAGTACCCCAAGGCCTCCAACCAGACCGCCGCCGGGCGCCAGGAAAATCGCCGGGTGGAAATCGTTATCTCCGACCGGGACGGCAATATCGGTTCCCGCTGACCCGGTCGCCATAAAAAACCCCGCCACCCTTCCGGGCGCGGGGTTCTCTCATCAGGAGCCGTCCGATCAGGCCGCGGCTTCTTCTTCGCCTTCCGGCACCTCGTTGCGGATCAGGAAATCGAAGGCGCTCAGTGCCGCCTTGGATCCCTCACCCATGGAGATGACGATCTGCTTGTAGGGCACGGTGGTGGCATCGCCCGCCGCGAACACGCCCGGGATGGACGTCTCGCCACGCTCGTCGACAATGATCTCGCCGTGCTGGCTCAGTTCGATGTCGCCCTTGAGCCATTCGGTGTTCGGCACCAGGCCGATCTGCACGAACACACCTTCCAGGGCCACGTGGTGGTCCTCGCCGGTATTCCGGTCCTTGTAGGTCAAGCCGTTGACCTTGCCACCCTCGCCGGTCACCTCGGTGGTCTGGGCGGACGTCAGGATCTCCACGTTCTTCAGGCTGCGGAGCTTCTTCTGCAGCACGTCGTCCGCCTTCATGTCATCAGCGAATTCCAGCAGCGTCACGTGGCCGACAATGCCGGCCAGGTCGATGGCCGCCTCGACACCGGAGTTACCGCCGCCGATAACCGCCACGCGCTTGCCCTTGAACAGCGGGCCGTCACAGTGCGGGCAGTAGGCCACGCCCTTGTTGCGATACTCTTCCTCGCCGGGAACGCCCAGCTGGCGCCAGCGGGCACCGGTGGACAGCACCAGGCTGCGGGCCTTCAGGGAGGCGCCGTTCTCCAGGCGAATCTCGTGATAGCCGCCGGTCTGTGAGGCCGGGATCAGCTTTTCGGCCCGCTGCATGTTCATGATGTCCACGTCGTATTCCTTGACGTGCTGTTCCATGGCCGCCACCAGCTTGGGGCCTTCGGTGTAGGGCACGGAAATCAGGTTCTCGATGCCCATGGTGTCCGCCACCTGGCCACCGAAGCGCTCGGCGGCGATACCGGTGCGGATACCCTTACGGGCGGCGTAGATGGCGGCGGACGAGCCGGCCGGGCCGCCACCGATCACCAGCACCTCGAACGGGTCCTTCTGGTTGATCTTCTCGGCCTCTTTGGCACCGGCATTACTATCCAGTTTCGCCACGATCTCTTCCAGGGTCATGCGACCCTGGCCCCAGGGTTCGCCGTTCAGGAACACCGCCGGTACGGCCATGATTTCCTTGCGCTCAACCTCATCCTGGAACAGGGCACCGTCAATGGAGGTGTGCTTGATCTTCGGGTTGAGGATGCTCAGCAGGTTCAGGGCCTGCACCACGTCCGGACAGTTCTGGCAGGACAGGGAGAAGAAGGTCTCGAATTCGAAATCACCGTCCAGTGACTGGATCTGCTCGATCACCTCCTGGGATGCCTTGGACGGATGGCCGCCCACCTGCAGCAGGGCCAGCACCAGGGAGGTAAACTCGTGCCCCATGGGAATACCGGCGAAGCGTACGCCAATGTCGGAATTGACCCGGTTAATGGCGAACGACGGACGGCGAACGTCCGGGTCGTCCTCGGTGCGCAGGGCGATCTTGTCGGACAGCGGTTCGATTTCCTCCAGCAGCTCTTTCAGCTCCTGGGACTTGTTACTGTCATCATAGGCGGCCACAAGCTCGATCGGCTCTCTGACGTTTTCCAGGTAGGCCTTGAGCTGGTCCTTGAGATTGGCATCCAACATAGTGTGTTTCCCCTTCAAAAACAGAATGACTGAACTGAATATCGCGTTCTAAGGAATAAGATGGTGATAACAATAAGGCCGGGGCCTCGAATGCTCAAATTAATTGACCTTAAACAATCAATAGGCTATTGCTATAGATGACGTCAAACCCGGAAGAACGGACCGCCAGATACAACAAACCCCGGCCAGGCCGGGGTTTGCGGAAAGCATGGGGGCCTGCCTGAACAGGTCCCCAACCAGCAGACTGGCTGCTTAGATCTTGCCAACCAGGTCCAGGGACGGAGACAGGGTCTCTTCGCCTTCCTTCCACTTGGCCGGGCATACTTCACCCGGATGGTTGCGAACGTACTGGGCCGCCTTGACCTTACGCAGCAGGTCATCGGCGTCACGGCCGATGCCTTCGGCAGTGATTTCCATGGCCTGGATAACGCCATCCGGATCCACCAGGAAGGTAGCGCGGTCGGCCAGGCCCTGGCCTTCACGCATCACACCGAAGTTGTTGGTGATGGTGCCGGTCTGGTCGCCTACCATGTAGTACTGGATCTTGCCGATGGTCTCGGAGCTGTCGTGCCATGCCTTGTGGGTGAAGTGGGTGTCGGTGGACACGGAGAACACTTCAACGCCCAGCTTCTGCAGCTCGTCGTACTTGTCGGCAACGTCGCCCAGCTCGGTCGGGCAAACGAAAGTGAAGTCGGCCGGGTAGAAGAAGAAGATGGCCCACTTGCCCTTCACGTCGGCGTCGGAAATTTCAACGAACTCGCCCTGCTTGAACGCGGTGGCGTTGAACGGTTTGATCTCGGTATTTACCAGAGTCGTCATTGATTTACTCTCCTTCAAGTTGATTGAGGTGCGTAAGGTAAACGCTCTACCCTAATTCCTCAAATTGATTGGCTTTAATTGACCAATAGGGTTTATCTATAAAGTATTTGGTCCGGAGCATACCGCCATGGCGTCCGGCTCCCGAAGAGGTTTACTGCACCCTATACATTGGGCGGCTAACCGCGGAATTCAATACGTTCGAGTTAACAAGCTGTTAGGTGTCAGGTGACCTGAAGCCAGATCCCCGGATTCACTGTCGCCTCCATATTCGCTAACCTGTATGACCGTTTTTAGACACCTCCGGAGTTGTCCGCGATGCATTCTTTCCCCATCCAATACGTTGAACCGGTCTTCCGCCCGCCCAGCGAGGCCAACTCGCTGATCCTGCCGGTGACCAACGGCTGTTCGTGGAACAAATGCACTTTCTGCGATTAGTGGAATAGAAAAAACATCCTAAAATACGGAAAAAGTGGGACCAAAGGTCAAGTTCTGGTTTTTTTTATGCCCGCAGAAGTATATAGTTGAATTCGAAATGTACTATTAATACCATTTTGGGGATCGTGTGCTAAGTAGCGTCTGCATAGAGGCACGCGTCAAAGTGGACAACACAGGGACCAAGATAAGTCTCCCGGTGATCGTCACCCATGATGGTTTGCTGAAAAGTTATCTGGACTATCTGATTGTACATCGGAACAAATCTCGGAGCTGGAAAGACAGAAGTGCTTTTGCTGTTCGACTTCTCATTGATTACACGAATCAGAACAAAGACTGCTTCGCAAACCCTCACCAACTTTTTCGAGAGTTCTCAAACAGCCTTTACACGGGAACGATTGGCGAGGACGGTAGCGACCCGAGTTGGTTGCGTTGGCGGCCACGCAGCGATAAAGACGCCGCTTTTCTGATCAGCCTCATAACCAATTACACAGACTGGCTCTCTGAACAGTCTGAAGAGAAAAAGCTTCAGATAAATCCAAAGGTTAGACCCAATCGTTATGAAGAATGGATGGGCCTAGCAGCCTTCTACCAGAAGAAACGGCGGGCTTTTCTGTCACATCTATGGGCCAGCAAGCCAGACCCCTCTCATTTTCGGAAAGTCATGCCCAGGAAGGTTTCACGTTCTAGCGGAAACGAGGGCAAGAAAAGCTTTCCGGAAGGACGCATTGACGATCTCTTATGGAACGGCTTTACGAGATACGGTTTCGAAACCAGCGACACTGTTCATGAGCGTCTCGACCTAAAAAATGTGCTGATCACGATGCTGATGCACTACGGCGGACTCCGGCTCAGCGAATGCTTTCACCTTTGGGTAGAGGATGTCGCGCCATGGGAGGATGGAACCGCACTGGTTAAGGTTTTTCACCCGGACAAAGGACGAACCCGTCCAAACGGCCCCAGCAGGCGTGAAGAGCTGATCCAAAAGTATGGGATGCAGCCACGATTTGAGTATTCGAAATCCCATACGTTGCACGCAGGCTGGAAGGCACCAAAAGAGGACAACGAAAGTCGCCACTTTCTGCGGGTTTGGTGGTTTCCGCAAAGTGCCGGCGAGACCTTCAACGACTTGTGGCGACTTTACCTGACGTACCAGCGGCACCCAGACGACGATAAACACCCGTTTGCATTCACAACGCAATCGGGCGCTCCGCACTCGATTAAAGGGTATAACCAATCGCTTAAGAGGGCCGTTGAAAGAATTGGTTTACTGTTTTCAAAAGAAGCGGGTACGACCGCACACGCGCACCGCCACTCCTACGGGCAAGCACTCGCCGATGCAAAGGCCAGCCCGTTTATAATCAAAAACGCCCTGCACCACAAATCGATAGAAAGTCAGCAGGTCTACACCGAACTCACTGATAAGCAGATGCGTGCGCATTTGAACAGTTTGTCACCCGAGCACGGCTTAATATCTCCAAGCAAGCAGGGACTCACTCATGAGGATTAAATACGCCACTGTCGCTGAGGCGTCTGAAGCCGCTAAGCGCTTGGGGTTCAAATCACGTTCTGAATATAAAAAGGGCTACCAACAAGACCCAAAGCTGCCGTCGAATCCCAATAACGCTTACGCCAAGGATTGGGACGATTGGTACGAGTTCCTTGGCACTGATCGTCCCGGTGAGAACAGGTACGCCACCCTCGCTGAAGCGTCAGAAGCCGCTCAGCGCCTCGGATTCAAAACATTTCCTGAATACCAGAAGGAATATAAGCTGGATCTCAAATTACCGGCGGCACCCAACGTTTACTATGCTGCTGACTGGATAGACACATATGATTTTTTAGGCGTAAAGCGCCCTCCTGAAAAATACGCCACCCTCGCCGAAGCGTACGAGGCCTCTCGGCGCCTGGGATTCAAATCATCGAAAGAATACCTAAAGGGCTACCAACAAGATCCTAGACTGCCGATCAGACCCGACACATTCTATTCGGATGAGTGGGTGGATTGGTACGACTTTTTCGGTAGAGAGCGGAACTATGCCACTTATGCCGAAGCGTCTGAGGCCGCGAAGCGATTGGGGTTCGCAAAACGAGCTCAATACTTAAAGGGCTTTAGCAAAGATCCTAAATTGCCCTACAGTCCGGAGAATGCCTATGCAGAGAATTGGAAGGACTGGCACGCTTTTTTGGGTACGCAGCGGAACTATGCCACTTACGCCGAAGCGTCTGAGGCCGCTAAGCGGTTAGGATTGAAGACGCTAAAGGGATATCAAGTGGGCTATAAAAAAGATCTGAAACTGCCCTACAACCCGGAGAACGTCTATGCAGAGAACTGGGAGGACTGGCACGCTTTTCTGGGTACGCAGCGGAACTATGCCACTTACGCCGAAGCATCTGAGGCCGCACAGGCCCTAGGTTTGAAAAAGTCTGAAGAATATTTTAAAGGTTACCGGCAAGATCCAAGACTGCCGAGCGCTCCGAACCAAACCTATACTGCGGACTGGGTGGACTGGCACGCTTTTCTAGGTACAGACCGCCGCGGTGAAGCATTCTATCCCACCTACGTCGAGGCGTCCGAGGCCGCTCAACGACTGGGATTTACATCAAGCGTCGAATACCATGAAAGCTGCCATCGAGACCCTAGGCTAGCTGTTCATCCTAACGTTTTTTACGCTCAGGATTGGGTGGATTGGTTCGAGTTCTTGGGTAGTGCCCGCTCCGGTGAGAAATGGTACGCCACCTACGCCGAAGCGTCTGCGGCGGCGCAAGCCTTAGCCATTAAAAGCTCCAAGCAATATAAAAATTTGTACCGGAATGACGTAGGGTTGCCAAGCCTTCCCAATGAAATTTATTCAGATGACTGGGTCGACTGGTTCGATTTTTTGGGTATCGCCCGCCCTCCAAAGAAATACGCTACCTATGCCGAAGCGTCTGAGGTCGCTCAGAGACTAGGCTTCAAATCGCTCGTTGAGTATACAAAGGGCTATCATCAAGATCCCAGACTGCCAGTCAATCCTCACGTTCGCTACTCCGAGCACTGGCCTGGTTGGCCCAAGTTTCTAGGTAATGAAAACGCATTTGATCCCAATTTGCTGACCGCTTATCCAAGGTTTTGGAAAGCCATTCAGCGTTTTGTGTATTCTGGCGTTAATCAGAATGCGAAATACACGCATTTGAGGGGCTTTCTCAAAGACTATGTTGCAACGCAAAAGTTAATCGACGATCCAGGGGTCATGCTGTCGAGGGACATTCCGTTCAATGACCGAGTTTACGAGGCCTTTGTTCACGCCACGGGGGAGACTCAAAAAAAAGCACGGCACAAAATATGCTCCAATTTCTTTGAATGGGTTTTGGAAACTTATTGCTCTGACGAGGATGATGATGGCGAGCTGGCAGTCTTGCCTGGTTATCGCAACCCTCTGCGAACCGTCCTAAAGGGCTTGCTAGACCAGTTACCCAGCGCTAGCCCGGATTTCTCATGAGAAGGCAGTAAAAGGAAGGAAGAAGCGGCTTAAAG
>NZ_JAVVLT010000076.1:0-49516 GCF_036224885.1 Marinobacter sp. OP 3.4 | reverse complement strand
TCCCTCCCCTCTCCCCTGGAGGGAGAGGGTTAGGGAGAGGGGGGGGGTAAAGGCATACCCTTAGCGGGACTCTCCCCCTCTCCCCGGCCCTCTCCCTCCAGGGGAGAGGGGGTAAACTACCATTCAGTCCGGCGCTTGATTCACAGGCTCAACCAACGCCGGCTCACATCCAGCATGCGGTTGGCAAAGCCCCACTCATTGTCGAACCAGCACAGCACCTTCACCATGCAGCCTCCCGTCACCCGGGTCTGGCCGCCATCCACAATGCCGGAGTGGGCGTCGTGGTTGAAATCGGAACTGGCCAGCAACTCATCGGTGTACCCCAGGATGCCCTTAAGCGGCCCATTGGCGGCGTTGGCCAGCACGGCATTGACAGCATCCACCGAGGTGGTTTCACGCACGTTAAGCACCATGTCGATGGCGGACACGTTCATGGTCGGCACCCGCATGGCCACGGAGTTGAAGCGCCCCTCCAGGTGCGGCAGCAGGCGCTCGATACCCCGGGCCAGGCCGGTATTCACTGGCACGATGTTGTGCAGCGCGCTACGGGTACGGCGCAGGTCCTGATGGTGATAGGCGTCGATCACCGGCTGGTCATTCATGGCCGCATGAATGGTGGTCGTGCTGCCCTGTTCCACCCCAAGCGCATCATCCAGCACCTTGATCACCGGCACCAGGCAGTTCGTGGTGCAGGAGGCCGCCGACACGATGCGATCCTCCCGTGTCAGGTCCCGGTCGTTGACCCCGTAGACCACCGTGCGGTCCACGTCGGGTTCCGCCGGCTGGGAGAACAGTAGCCGCTTTGCGCCGGACGCCAGGTGCTGCTCCGCCGTCAGCCGGTCACTGAACGAGCCGGAACACTCCAGCACCAGGTCCACATCCAGCCGGTCCCATGGCAGGTCGGCAGGGTCCGCATGCCGGAGCACTTCCACACGATCCCCGTTGACCACCAGCGCATCGTCATCGGTGCGCACATCACCCTGGAAGCGACCATGGGTGGAATCGTAGCGGGTCAGGTGGGCAATGGTCGCCAGGTCCGCCAGCTCGTTGATGGCCACCACCTGGAACTGCTGGCGGTAGCCATTCTCATACAGGGCGCGCAGCACACACTGGCCGATACGGCCATAGCCATTGATTGCAATACGTGCAGGAGCGCCTTTTGTCATCAGTTATCCAGCAGATCAACAGCGGTGTCGACGATATTGTCGACGGTAAAGCCAAACTCACGGAACAGGTCACCCGCCGGGGCCGACTCACCAAAGCTGCTCATGCCAATCACCCGGCCATCCAGGCCCACATACTTGTACCA
Source organism: Marinobacter sp. OP 3.4 (assembly GCF_036224885.1). NCBI lineage: Bacteria > Pseudomonadati > Pseudomonadota > Gammaproteobacteria > Pseudomonadales > Marinobacteraceae > Marinobacter > Marinobacter sp. OP 3.4. The sequence continues at coordinate 48,207 of NZ_JAVVLT010000076.1, read as the reverse complement.
GTAGTCCTCAATGGCCGCCTCGATGGCAATGCGGTTGGTAACGTCCAGGGGCAGCACCTTCTGCTTGTACTGGGCACTCTGGGCATCGAACACATCGGTGGAGGGCATGGAGACCACGCGGACCTTGTGGCCCTGCTCCCGGAGCTTGCCCGCCGCATCCTGGGCCAGACCGACCTCGGAGCCGGTGGCGATCAGGATCAGGTCGGGGGTGCCCTTGTCGTCGGACAGGATGTACCCGCCCTTTGCGATATCCGCCAGTTGCTTGTCATTCCGGTCCTGGTGGGGCAGGCCCTGACGGGAGAACACCAGTGCCGTGGGGCCGTCGGTCCGCTCCAGCGCCGCCTTCCAGGCCACTGCGGTCTCCACGGTATCCGCCGGGCGCCAGGTGCTCATGTTCGGCGTGGTACGCAGGCTGGCGAGCTGTTCAATGGGCTGGTGCGTGGGGCCGTCCTCGCCCAGGCCAATGGAGTCGTGGGTGAACACCAGGATGGAGCGCTGCTTCATCAGCGCCGCCATGCGCACAGCATTACGGCAGTATTCCATGAAGATCAGGAAGGTGGCGCCGTAGGGCACGAACCCCCCGTGCAGGGCGATACCGTTCATGATGGCGGCCATGCCGAATTCACGGACACCGTAATAGATGTAGTTGCCGCTGGCATCGTCTCTGGTCAGCGGCTTGCTGTCGTTCCAGATGGTCAGGTTCGATCCGGCAAGGTCGGCGGAACCGCCCAGCAGTTCCGGCAATGCCGGGCCAAAGGCGTTCAGGGTGTTCTGGGACGCCTTGCGGGAGGCGATGGTCTCGCCCTTCTCCTGGCACTCACGGATATAGGCATTGGCCTTGTCCGCGAAGTCTGCCGGCAGGTCGCCGTTCATGCGGCGCTTCAGCTCGGCCGCCAGCTCCGGCTCGGCCTTTTCATAGGCGGCGAAGGCATCGTCCCACGCCTTCTGGGCGGCGGCGCCCTTCTCCTTGGCATTCCAGGCCTGATAGATGTCATCGGGAACCTCGAAAGCGCCGTGGTTCCAGCCCAGCTTCTCACGGGTCAGCTGGATTTCGTCCTCACCCAGTGCCGCGCCGTGGCAGCTCTCGGTGCCCTGCTTGTTCGGGGAGCCGTAACCGATGATGGTCTTGCAGCAGATCATGGTGGGCTGCTCGGTGTTGGCACGGGCACTCTCGATCGCCGCGCGGATGGCGTCGGCATCGTGGCCGTCCACCGCCGGAATCACCTGCCAGCCGTAGGATTCGAAACGCTTGGGCGTATCGTCGGTGAACCAGCCGTCCACCTCACCGTCGATGGAAATGCCGTTGTCGTCATAGAAGAAGATCAGCTTGCCCAGACCCAGGGTACCGGCCAGGGAGGCCACTTCGTGGGAAATGCCTTCCATCAGGCAACCATCACCCAGGAAGGCGTAGGTGTAGTGATCCACGACGTTGTGGCCGGGACGGTTGAACTGGGCCGCCAGGGCCTTCTCGGCCACCGCGAAGCCAACGGCGTTGGCAATACCCTGGCCCAGCGGGCCGGTGGTGGTCTCAACGCCCGGCGTATAACCGTATTCGGGGTGCCCCGGCGTTTTCGAATGAAGCTGGCGAAAGTTCTTGATGTCGTCAATGGACACGTCGTACCCGCTCAGGTGCAGCAGCGAGTACTGCAGCATGGAGCCATGGCCGTTGGACATAAGAAAGCGGTCACGGTTGGCCCATTTCGGGTCGGCCGGGTTGTGGCTGAGGTAATCGTTCCACAGCACCTCGGCGATATCCGCCATTCCCATGGGCGCGCCCGGGTGGCCGGACTTGGCTTTCTGAACCGCATCCATGCTCAGCGCGCGAATGGCGTTGGCGAGATCTTTACGGGACGGCATTGACGTTTCTCCAGTATTGGGTCAGGAAACATTGAGGAAAAAGAAAGGCGCGTATTTTCGCCGATTAGTGCCCACGGGAGCAAATCAACATCGCGCGTTTGCCGGTGTGGATATCCGAAGCCGCTGAAGTCGTATATCAATTTTTTTTGATATACATGTTGATCAAGCGCTGAACACCCCCTAGACTTGCCACCATGAACAGTCTCAACACCCCACAACCACCCCAGGGCCTCAACGCCCTCGCCCCACTCTACAAGGCCTGCGGCGATCCGCTGCGCCTGGAGATATTGCGGGTGCTGCGCCGGGATACCTTCGGGGTCATGGAACTGAGCCAGCTGTTCGAGGTACGCCAGTCAGGCATGAGCCACCACCTCAAGGTGCTCAACAAAGCCGGTTTGCTGGAGCCCCAGCGGGAGGGCAACGCCATCTTCTACCGTCGCCCCCTGCACCTGGACACCGAACACACCAACCTGATGGACGACGCGGTCCGCCAGATCTTCCGCACCATCGACCAGATCCCGGTGGCAGGCCACCTGCAGGAAAAGATCGAAGCCATTCGTAACCAGCGGGCGGATCAGTCCCAGGCGTTCTTTGCCCGCCACGCGGAACAGTTCCGGGAACAGCAGGAACTCATTGCCGCCTTCGACCTGTATGCGGACCCCACCGCCGAGCTGATTCGCGGACGGGCGGCCCGGCACCAATGGCGCTCGGCGCTGGAGATTGGCCCCGGGGAAGGTGCCTTCCTGCCGGTCATCGCCGATATCTGCCCCCGTGTGGTGGCGGTGGACAATTCCGCGGACATGCTGCGCAAGGCAAAACGGACCTGCGCCGACGAACAACTGGAAAATGTTGAGCTGGTGGAGGGCACCACCGCCACCCTGCTGCCCCGGAGTGAACGGTTTGACCTGGTAGTGGCCAACATGGTGCTGCACCACGTTCCCAGCCCGGCGGATATCTTCCTGGAGGCCAGCGAGCTGATGACCGACGGCGGCTACCTGGTGATCAGCGACCTGCGCAGCCACGACCAGGACTGGGCCCGGGAGAACTGCGGCGACCTGTGGCTGGGCTTCGAACCCGAGGAACTGAACGCCTGGGCCAATGACGCCGGCCTGGAAACCGGGGAGTCCATGTTTATCGGCCTTCGCAACGGCTTCCAGGTGCAGGTGCGGGAGTACCGGAAACCCGACCAGGACAATCTGGCCCAATGAGACAATGAATATCAAAAATTTTTGATATAAAATCCGTTACCATTATAGAACGTATCGGTTAACAACCCGAACCAACATCGTCATTTGTGATAAAGGGCAGGACCTGCCCACCCAGCTCAAGAGGAGCCTGTGCTATGTCTGACTACAGCATCTTCACATCCGAGTCGGTCTCCGAGGGCCATCCGGACAAACTGGCCGACCAGATCTCCGATGCGGTACTGGACGCCATCCTGACCGACGACCCCCACGCCCGCGTCGCCTGCGAAACCATGGTCAAAACCGGCGTGGCCATCATTGGCGGTGAGGTCACCACCAGCGCCTGGGTGGACCTGGAAGACCTGGTGCGCGGCGTCATCAAGGACATTGGCTACACCTCCTCCGATGTGGGCTACGACGGCGATACCTGCGGCATCATCAACATCATCGGCAAGCAGTCCGTGGACATTGCCCAGGGTGTGGACCGCCAGAAACCGGAAGACCAGGGCGCCGGCGACCAGGGCCTGATGTTCGGCTACGCCAGCAACGAAACCGAGGTACTGATGCCGGCCCCCATCACCTACGCCCACCGGCTGGTGGAGCGCCAGGCGGAAGCCCGCAGGAGCGGCCTGCTGCCCTGGCTGCGCCCGGACGCCAAGAGCCAGGTCACCTGCCGCTACGAGAACGGCAAGGTCACCGGTATCGACGCGGTGGTGCTGTCCACCCAGCACGACGAAGACGTCACCCAGGCCGACCTCAAAGACGCCGTGATGGAACTGATCGTCAAGAACGTGCTGCCGGCGGAACTGCTGCACAGCGACACCCAGTTCCACATCAACCCCACCGGCAAGTTCGTGATCGGCGGCCCCGTGGGCGACTGCGGCCTGACCGGCCGCAAGATCATTGTCGACACCTACGGCGGCATGGCCCGCCACGGCGGCGGCGCCTTCTCCGGCAAGGATCCGTCCAAGGTGGACCGTTCCGCCGCCTACGCCGGCCGTTACGTGGCCAAGAACATCGTCGCCGCCGGCCTGGCAGAGAAATGCGAGATCCAGGTGTCCTACGCCATTGGGGTGGCGCAGCCCACCTCCATTTCCGTGAACACCTTCGGCACCGGCAAGATCGGCGATGACAAAATCATCCAGCTGGTTCGGGAGCACTTTGACCTGCGCCCCTACGCCATCACCAACATGCTGGACCTGCTGCACCCGATGTACCAGCAGACCGCAGCCTACGGCCACTTCGGCCGCGAGCCGTTCGAGATGACCGTGGGCGGCAAGACATTTACCGCATTCCCCTGGGAGAAGACAGATCGGGCGGCTGCACTGAAAGACGCAGCCGGAATCTAACCGAGCGACTTCCCGAAGGTTAGAGAGGCTCCGGGGTGGGGGTTCCTGCGCAGCAGCACCATGGATGGTGCGGTGCAAGGTCGGTCCAGGGAAGGACCGTGAATTGCAGCGGAGCAGGAACCCCCACCCCGGAGCCAGGCACCCAACCTGAAGTCTTCCGAAACGCCAGACACGAAATATTCGACAGGAGAACACCATGAGCACTCCGGCAGAACAACTGAACACCACCAGCGACTACAAAGTCCGCGATATCTCCCTGGCCGGATGGGGCCGCAAGGAAATCAACATCGCCGAAGGCGAAATGCCGGCCCTGATGGCCCTGCGCCACAAGTACAAGGCCGAGCAGCCCCTCAAGGGCGCCAACATCATGGGCTGCATCCACATGACCATCCAGACCGCGGTGCTCATCGAAACCCTGGTGGAACTGGGCGCCAACGTCCGCTGGTCCTCCTGCAACATCTTCTCCACCCAGGACCAGGCCGCCGCAGCCATTGCCGAAAGCGGCGTGCCGGTCTTCGCCTGGAAGGGTGAGACCGAGGAAGAGTACGAATGGTGCCTGGAGCGCACCGTGGGCGCCGACGTGGAAGGCTGGGAACCCAACCTGATCCTGGACGATGGCGGCGACCTCACTGCCCTGCTCCACGACAAGTACCCGGACATCCTGGCCAAGTGCCACGGCGTCACCGAGGAAACCACCACCGGCGTCCATCGCCTGCAGGAAATGCTGCGGGAGAAGACCCTGAAGGTGCCGGCCATCAACGTTAACGACGCGGTCACCAAGTCCAAGAACGACAACAAGTACGGTTGTCGCCACAGCCTCAACGACGCCATCAAGCGCGCCACCGACCACCTGATGGCTGGCAAGAAGGCCCTGGTAATCGGCTACGGCGACGTGGGCAAGGGCTCCGCCGCCTCCCTGCGCCAGGAAGGCATGATCGTCAAGATCACCGAGGCCGACCCCATCTGTGCCATGCAGGCGTGCATGGACGGCTTCGAGGTCGTGTCTCCCTACATCAATGGCGAGAACACCGGCGCCGAAGACAGCATCGACAAGGCCCTGCTGGGCAATACCGACCTGCTGGTCACCACCACCGGCAACATGAACGTGTGTGACGCCAACATGCTCAAGGCCCTCAAGAGCGGCGCCGTGGTCTGCAACATCGGCCACTTCGACAACGAGATCGACACCGCCTACATGCGGAAAAACTGGGAGTGGGACGAGGTCAAACCTCAGGTCCACGTGGTTTACCGCGACAAGGCGGCCAATGACCACCTGATCCTGCTGTCCGAAGGCCGTCTGGTGAACCTGGGCAACGCCACCGGCCACCCGTCACGGATCATGGACGGTTCCTTCGCCAACCAGGTGCTGGCGCAGATGTACCTCTACGAGCGTCGCTTTGCCGAGCTGCCCTCGGCCGAAAAGGCCAACGGCGTCTACGTCAAAGTGCTGCCCAAGAAGCTCGACGAGGAAGTGGCCCGGGCCATGGTGGAAGGCTTTGGTGGCGTGATCACCAAGATGACCCCGGAACAGGCCAAATACATCGGTGTACCGGTCGAAGGCCCGTACAAGCCGGAAAGCTACAAATACTGATCGGACAGCAAGATGGAATCACAACAACAGTTCAAGCGCCGCTTCAGCTTCGAGTTCTTCCCGCCCAAGACCGACCAGGGCCGGGAAAAGCTGCAGACAGTGCGCAACCGGCTCGCCGAGGTGGACCCGGATTTCTTCTCGGTCACCTTCGGCGCCGGCGGTTCCACCCGAGACCGCACCATTGAAACCGTGCTCAACCTGCACAACCAGGGCATTTCCACGGCCCCCCACCTGTCCTGCGTGGGCGGTACCCGTGAAAAAATTGCCGAGCTGCTGGATATCTACAAGGAAAGCGGCGTCAACCGCATCGTCGCCCTGCGGGGCGACATGCCCTCGGGTATGGGGGCGGCAGGTGAACTACGCTACGCCAACGAGCTGGTGGAGTTCATCCGGGAGTACAGCGGCGATACCTTCAACCTGGAAGTGGCCGCCTACCCGGAATTCCACCCCCAGGCCCGCAACGCCGAGGAAGACCTGCAGAACTTCGCCCGCAAGGTGAAGGCCGGTGCCAACAGCGCCATCACGCAGTACTTTTTCAATGCGGACAGCTACTTCTACTTCATCGACCGGCTGGAAAAGATGGGCATCACCATTCCGGTGGTGCCGGGCATCATGCCCATCGTCAACTTCTCCAGCCTGGTGCGCTTCTCCGACATGTGCGGCGCGGAAATCCCCCGCTGGATCCGCAAACAGCTGGAAGCCTACGGCGATGATTCCGAGAGCATCAAGCGGTTCGGCGAGGATGTGGTCACCGACATGTGCGAACGGCTGCTGGCCGCCGGCGCCCCGGGACTGCACTTCTACACCCTGAACCAGGCGGACGCCAGTCTGAAGATCTGGAACAACCTGGGCCTGGCCAACCGGGACAAGATTTCGTTCTGATTACAGCCCAGACCTTTTGGAGCCCTGCCAGCCTCCGCTGAACGATGGCTGGCAGGGCTTTCCCTACCCAGACGGCCCTTCAACAAGCGCGCCCGACTACCGGCCCTGAATACACTCATGCCTGTCGGTCACTGACACCAGCCGGCAACAATCACCATTCATCGTTTGATCGCCATCCGCCCTCGAATCCACATCGTTGCCGCAAAAACGAGAGCATTAACTGCAAATGCAAGGGCAAGTTCGTATCCCCTAAGCGGATCAAAGGAGAACCACCAACTCAAGCCCGCGAGAAGCTGTAACAAAAAGAAGTAGATGACCGTACTGAAACCGGCGATTACCGAAAAAACCATCACTACAGCGTAGTTCGGTACCGAATTTCCCCAGCGGTACTTTACAAGCAGCAAGCCGGCCACGACGGTCGCCAGCGCGTGTCCAGATACCCCGTTCCAGGTATTGGTTATGACGTTTACCAATAGCATCAACGCCGATATCCCCAGGAACATCAGGACAAAGAACAGGAGGTCTCCCCACCAGGCTCTTAACGTCATTTCACCGCCACCTACCGGCATAATCGTTATTTCAGTTTACTGGAGAGGAAGGATTAACCGGTGTGCGCCGAGTTCTCCTTTCTAGTTCACGATTCGCTGTCTCGCCAGTGGAGTATGAAGCTTCACCGATTCCGGTCAGAACAACAGAAGCCGCGAATCCCACAACGTTGCCTCTGGTTACGCCGTTAGCAATCATTTGCCATACACTGGCACCGACTCCATAGGCACCCGGATTGATCCCCGCCACACTGCTAAAACGCCCGAACTTTCTATGGAACTCAACAATTTCTTCCAGTTCGTCGTTCGTCAGCGACCAGCGTTCCCATCGCGGCTGTGCAATAACGAGAGCAACCTTACCCTGTAACTGACCATAAAAAGGGCGATGAGAGTTCTTGTACTGGTCAATGATCTGCATGACTTCCCGCCTCTGGTGGGTTTCGATATGGCGGTACAGAATCAAGCCAGCCATCGCCGCCACGACCTGATTGTAGTCTGCATCACGCGGAACAACCCGTTCCGGAATCTCAATAATCTCCGCAAGCATCAGGGCCGCTTCCTTTTGGCTTTCCGGCGTTTCGTAGGGAAGCAAATTCAAATACTCAGACATGTCCTTATCTCCACTTTCTATTTGAAGGTACAGTGCTCGAGAACGTTTCCGAGCGCACTTTTTACAGCTTCCAGCTCCAGTGCGTCTTCCTGTGAATCCGCCAGCGTCGGCACAAACTGGATACTGTTCAGCCAGCCCTGGCCCTGATCGAGCCAGTAGGCGTGTAGTTGGGTCTGTTCGTCCATCTGAACGCGTAGCACTTCACCGTGCCCCTGGTGCATCACAAACTGTTCAACGCTTCCTATCTCGTAGGGGAGCTCACTGTAGAAATAGGGGATAAACGTTTCTCCAGTGACAGGGAAACCATCCTTGGACATGGGCGTATACTCAACCCGCCCTTCTCGCTGTCGCCGAATTGTCCAGATCTCAAAATGAGTTCCTGCGTCCATACCAAAACTCAGAGTTTCGGATTCACCAGGGTCAAAGGCCTCATCGATGAAAAAGCCGGGAGAAGTATCGTATTTGCTGATGTCGCACTGGATATGACCGGAAGGACTGGTATAGCGGCTTTCCTGAACATCGCCCTGCAGTGACTGACTCGCGACCGCACAAGGCGCCGCCTGGACCAGTAGGCTGGCGATGATAAACAGAAAAGGTACGCGTGCATTGCTCCGTTGCACTTGGGATCCCTCCATGGGCAAAGTCACATGACCATAAGGGGTTTCAGGCCCTGATTCAAGCCATAGGGCTGCCAGGTCGCGTCGCAACACGGTGCCAGTGCTGATAGACAACATTCAGATGATTCCTTCAGTTTCATGGCAAGCCACCTGCAAAACATCTGTAACTGGTCTATGCTCTTAGGCGTATGTTCCTAATCTGAAAGGAGATCCCATGAACACCAACTGGCTGAAACCCCTTGGCGTGGCTGCTGCGCTGTCCTTCACTGCCAATGTGGCCTCTGCGGAGACCCTGAAGGTGGTGACGGATCCGAGCTTTGTGCCCTTCGAAATGATGGATCAGGAAACCGGCGAGATGATCGGTTTCGACATGGAAATCATCGCGGAAGTGGCCAAACGGGCCGGGTTTGAGTACGACCTGCAGACCATGGACTTCAACGGCATTATTCCGGCACTGCAGACCGGCAACGTGGATATCGCCATTGCGGGTATCACGATCACTGAGGAGCGTGAAGAAATCGTCGACTTCTCCGATCCCTATTACGACTCCGGTCTGCGCATTCTGGTCCGTGAAGGGAACGAGGATGTCGAGGCTCTCGAAGGCCTTGAAGGCAAGAAGGTCGGCACCAAGATCGGCAGCACCAGCTACGACTATCTGGTGCAGGAGCTCGAGAATGACGACGGTGTTACGCCGTACCCGGGCAGCTCCGATATGTACATGGCCCTGATGTCCCGCTCTGTTGATGCTGTCTTCTACGACGCGCCGAACGTTGGTTATTTCGCGAAGACCAAGGGCAAGGGTGAGGTCAAAACCGTTGGTCCGCTGTATGAAGGCCAGCAATATGGCATCGCGCTGGTCGATGGCAGCGAATGGGTCGACGACGTCAATGAAGCCCTGGCCAGCATGAAGGAAGATGGTACCTACAAAGAGATCTATGAGAAGTGGTTCGGCCCCATGCCGGACGATATGTAACCTGTCCTGCCAGTAGCGACTGTCAAGCCGGGCCCCAGGGGCCCGGCTATTTCCATTGAACTGAACGGAGAACTACCACGTGGCGTTCGAGTTTGACTGGCAGGCAGCCATCGATTCGATCCCCTATCTCGCTGAGGGGATTCCCTACACCCTGTTGATTTCGTTCGGCGGCCTGTTCATCGGTTTTGTCCTGGGCATCATTTTCGGGCTGCTGAGCATCAACAAGCATGCGATTTTCCGATGGCCGGCCACCGCCTATATAGAAGTTTTCCGGGGCACTCCCATCCTGGTTCAGGTGCTGTTCATTTTCTACGGCCTGCCTGATCTCGTTGGTTCTCCGATCCATCCGTTGGTGGCGGGCATCGCGGCTATCGCACTGAATTCAGGGGCCTATATTTCGGAAGTGGTCCGCGGGGGCGTGCAGTCCATCGACAAGGGGCAGACCGAAGCCGGGCTTTCCCTGGGCCTGTCCCGCACCCAGACCTTCTGGTCCATCGTCTGGCCCCAGGCCTTCCGCCGGATGATTCCGCCCCTTGGCAACCAGGCCATCGTGTCCATCAAGGATACGTCGCTGTTCTCGGTCATCGGTGTCGGTGAACTGGTCCGTCAGGGTCAGATCTACATTGCCAATACCTTTACCGCCTTCGAGGTGTACTTCGTGGTCGCCATTCTCTACCTGATGATCACCCTGTCTCTCTCACTGGTCCTGCGCTTTGTTGAGCGGCGCGGTCTGACGTCGGTTTAAGGAGCGGATGCAATGACCGAGATCGTAAAAATCCAGGACATGAACAAGTACTTTGGCAAGCTCCATGTCCTGAAGGATATCAACCTGACCGTCAGGACCGGCGAAGTCGTGGTGATTATTGGCGCCAGTGGGTCCGGTAAATCCACGCTGATCCGCTGTGTGAACGGACTGGAGGAGTATGAGTCCGGCAAGCTGGAAGTGGACGGCCACCCCCTGGAGCCCAAGGGGGGCAACCAGAAATCCCTCCATGAGATCCGCAAGGAAGTGGGCATGGTGTTCCAGCAGTTCAACCTGTTCCCTCACCTGACAGTGAAGAAGAACATCATGCTGGCGCCGATGAAGGTGAAGAACGAGTCCCAGGTGGTGGCCAACGGTACCGCCGAGCGCCTGCTTCAGCGAGTAGGTATCGCCGACCAGGCCAGCAAGTACCCCAGCCACCTGTCCGGTGGCCAGCAGCAACGGGTGGCCATTGCCCGGGCCCTGGCCATGGAACCGCGGCTGATGCTGTTCGATGAGCCCACGTCAGCCCTGGACCCGGAGATGATCGGCGAGGTGCTGGATGTGATGCGGGAACTGGCAAAGGAAGGGATGACCATGATGGTGGTCACCCACGAGATGGGCTTCGCCCGCGAGGTGGCCGACCGGGTGATCTACATCCATCAGGGACAGATTGTGGAGGAAGGCAAGCCCCAGGATGTGTTTGATAATCCTCAGAATGAGCGGACTCAGTCTTTCCTTTCCCGGGTTTTGAAGCACTAACTAACAGCCTGGAAGCCCCCATCTAAAGCTGGGCCCTCAACGTGTGGGGGCTGGACTGGGGGTGGATGGGGTGCTTTCTCCGCCGCAATTCAGGGGCCGTCCCTGGCACCCGCCTTGCTCCGCGCCATCCATGGCGCTGCTGCGAAATCACCCCATCCACCCCCAGTCCGCTCTGACAGGTGAGTTACCGCCTTCCGCACGCTCACCCCCGGAGTGCCATCAATACTTTCCCCTCGCCACCGCCGATCAACCAAACAAAACAACACAACCTCGTCATGGCAGCTCTTTGATCTTTGATGAGTCCTCCTAGAGGTCCGTCGGACGGGTGGTACAGGGGAGGATTTCGCAACAGCGCCAGGGAAGGCGCGGAGCAAGGCCGGTCCAGGGATGGACCGTGAATTGCGGTGGAGAAAGCCTCCCCTGTACCACGCGGCCAGCCCGCCAAACAATCAATCTACAAACAAGAAACTGCCACCTTCCTAGAAAGCGCCGTTAACTGTATCATTCAATCTGGTTAACAGAGACAAACCCACCAACAAGCAAACAGAACCGGAGCCCACCATGCGCAATGCCGACCTGGTCGCCCGTGACCTTAAATCCGTCTGGCACCCCTGCACCCAGATGAAGGACCACGAATCCCTGCCCCTGATCCCCATCAGCAAAGGCGAAGGGGTCTGGCTGGAAGACTTCGAAGGCAACCGCTACATCGACGCTGTCAGCTCCTGGTGGGTCAACCTGTTTGGCCACGCCAACCCCCGTATCAATGGCGCCATCCGCGACCAGATCGAAAAGCTCGAGCACGTCATCCTCGCCGGCTTCAGCCATGAACCCGTGGTAGAACTGTCCGAAAGGCTGATCGAGGTCACCCCGGAGGGCCTCAACAAGTGCTTCTACGCCGACAACGGCTCATCGGCCATCGAGGCCGCCCTCAAGATGAGCTACCACTACTGGAAAAACCACGGCAAGCCGGGCAAGAAAAACTTCGTCAACCTGTCCAACAGCTACCATGGGGAAACCCTCGGTGCCCTCGCCCTGGGCGATGTGGCCCTGTACAAGGACACCTACCAGCCCCTGCTGATGGAAGTGCTCACCGCGCCGTCACCGGACGCCTTCAACAAGGAACCGGGCGAGACCGACGAGGCATACGCCCTGCGCCAGTTCGAGGCCATGGAGCAACTGCTGGCCGAGAAGCACGACGAAATCTGTGCCGTGGTGGTGGAACCGCTGATCCAGTGCGCCGGCGGCATGCGCATGCATCACCCCATCTACCACACCAAACTGCGGGAAGCCTGTGACCGCTACGGTGTGCACCTGATCGCCGACGAGATTGCCGTGGGTTTCGGTCGCACCGGCACCATGTTCGCCTGTGAACAGTCCGGCATCAGCCCGGATTTCATGTGCCTGTCCAAGGGCCTAACCGCTGGCTACCTGCCGCTGTCCGTGGTGCTCACCACCGATGACGTCTATAACGCCTTCTACGACGACTACGAAACCCTGCGGGCCTTCCTGCACAGCCACAGCTACACCGGCAACCCCATCGGCTGCGCCGTGGCCCTGGCCACGCTGGACATCTTCCGGGATGACGACGTCATCAATGCCAACCGGGCCCTGTCGACATGCATGGCGGATTCCGTGGCCCATCTGGCGGATCACCCCAACGTGGGCGATATCCGCCAGCATGGCATGACCATGGCTATCGAAATGGTCAGGGACCGGAAGACGAAGGAGCCCTTCCCCTGGCAGGAACGCCGTGGCATCCGGGTCTACAAGCACTCGCTTACCAGGGAGGCCCTGCTGCGGCCGCTGGGCAACGTGGTCTATTTCATGCCGCCGTACACCATCACCGAGAACCAGATCCGTCACCTGGCCCAGGTGGCCACCGAAGGCATCGATATCGCAGTACGGGACTAGGAGTCTGGTCAGGGGGTGACAGGTTTCGGTAACCTGTCGCTCCCGATGACGATCTTCCCAACAGGAAACGCCCGTGCGCAATCCGCGAATCTTCACTGATGCCCCGTTACAGGAAGGCCAGACGGTTTTCCTGGATGACAGTGCCGCCCACCACGTCGGCAAAGTGCTGCGCATGCAGCCGGACCAGCCCCTGGTGCTGTTCAACGGCGATGGGGCCAATTACCCGGCCGAGCTGGACGACGTGGGCAAGAAACGGGTCAGCGCACGAATCCTGGCGAAGGAGGAAAGCACCTGCGAACCACGCCTGAAGATCCTGCTGGGTCAGGTCATCTCCAAAGGCGACCGTATGGACTACGCGGTGCAGAAGAGCACGGAGCTGGGGGTGGATACCATCGTGCCCCTCACCAGCGAGCGCTGCGACGTGCGCCTGAAGGGCGACCGGGAAGACAAGCGTATCCGCCACTGGCAACAGGTCGCCATCAGCGCCGCCGAGCAATGCGGACGGGCGACGGTACCCACCATCACCCCCTTGTGCACGTTATCCGACTGGTTCCGGCAAAGCGAAGCCTGCGACCTGCGACTGGTCCTGCACCACCGCACCGAGCAGCCGCTGGCTGACATGGCCCCGCCCCAGAACGGTGTAGCGCTGCTGGTCGGGCCGGAAGGAGGCCTGTCGGAAGCGGAAGTCAACGCGGCCCGGCAAAGCGGCTTTTCGCCTGCAGCTCTCGGCCCCCGGGTGCTGCGGACCGAAACCGCACCGGTGGCGGCCCTGACCCTGTGCCAATGGCTGTGGGGGGATTTCAGGGGGCCTGGGCAATAAGCCTCTGGTCCCAATTGGACGGTATATCGGTGAAGCTCACCAACGGCCCCTAACGCCGGACTGTACTATACTGCGACAGCATAAGGGGTGAACTGGCCCACCAGCCACGACGCCCTGACGGATTCAAGGAGAAGCACCGGATGCCAGGTATCGTTTCCTGGATTAGACATAGGCTGTTCCCCAGCCACTCCGGCCATGGTGCCCACTCCACGATGTCGGCGGGCAGCCCCCAACCCACCGGGAGCGGCCTGCTCAGTCCAGGGGTTGTGGATACTCCGGATTGTCGCCCACCGAGGGCAAGGCTGGACGATCACCTGTTCTGCTGGCTTCTGGACAGCAGCCCCCGGCAGATTGAGCAACCGTTACCCCTGACCAGCAAGGTCCTGCGGGAACTCGACACCCGCCTCCGGGACGACACCCTGAACGAATTGCCCCGTCAGCCACTGACGCTGCCTACCCTGATGCGGACCCTGGCCAGCGATGCCACCTCCCGCAAGGAAGTGACCGATATCATCCTGGGGGATGCTTCCCTGACCAACCAGGTACTCCAGGTCGCCAACAGCCCGTTCTTCAAGGTGAGCGACCACCCGGTGGAAAGCGTTGACCAGGCAGTATTCCTGCTGGGCCTCGACGGCATCCGCAACGTCGCCTCCGCCTCGGTGATGCGCCCCATGCTGGCGGCCCGAAATTCCGCCGAATCCACCTTTTCCCAGCGGGTCTGGCGGTGGGGGCTCACCTGCGCCCGTGCCGCCGAACTCATTGCCCTGAACAACCGGCAGGAAAGCACCAGCTACTTCATGGTCGGCCTGCTTCCAGCGCTGTCCTACCTGACCCTGAGGCGGGAGGTACAGAGCATTTTTGACCAGCGATTCCCTGACCAGCACCCCACCCCACATATCTTCCATGAGGCCATGCAGCGCTATGAGTGGGCAACCGCGCAAAAAATTGCCCACGCCTGGGGCCTGCCCCCGGGATATCACGCCCTGCTGCTGACCGCGGAACGCCCAGCGCCCGACCAGGAGCACTCACCGCTGAACGACGGCATCGTCCTGGGTACCCGGGAAGTATTGCGGGACGCGCACCAGCGCAACCTGGGAATTGACGAACTGCTGCCCCTGCTGTCCATCAACGAGGAGCAACTGGACAGGGTGCGCCAGATCCTGTCACGCCTTCTCAGTGAGGGGCTCTCCAGCCGCTGAGGCCTGGTTGGAGACCAGTAGCTCAGCGAAAGTCCGGGTCTGGTCGGCGGTAACCCTGGGCACCAGTTCCGGCGGCAGAACCCGGGGCAGGCGGCTGACCACCCTTTCCTCATCGGCCCGCACCACATCCAGCACATCCCCGACCCGGATCAACTCCAGCGCGCGCCCGGGCACCAGGTGATCACCGGACGATCCGGCCAGGGACAACAGGCCCTGGCGAATCAGCTTGTCGGATATGCGCCGGGTTATCTCCCCGGGAACCCGCATATCCCGCTCCAGTGTCTCCTGCTGGGGCGCTGGCCTGCCCTCGGCAAAGGGTTTGCAGACGTTCCACATCAGTACCAGGGCCACTTGCTCCTGCAATTCGGGGGAGGGGTCCACTTCACGCCCCCGGGAGACATTGCCGGGGTTCTGCAGATAAAAGGCAATGCTGGAGCCGAGCAACAGGATCATCCAGTTAATGTAGGTCCAGATCAGCAGGATGATGCCAATGGCGAAACTGGAGTACACCGCCGCGTACCGGGTAGAGCCGGCCACAAACGAGGCAAAGATCATCCCGCCCGCCTGCCAGGAGACACCGGCAATCACCCCGCCAATCAAGGCATAGCGCAGCTTGACGCGGGTATTGGGAATAAAGACATAGACAAAGGTGAACGCCCCCACCACCAGGAAGAACGGCATCAGCCGACTGGCCACCAGCACCGCTGAACCAAAGGGCTCGATCTCAATCAACCGCTGTACGAATGCCGAGGAAAAAATGGTCGCCGAAATACCAATGGCGGACACCATCAGCAAGGGCCCGATCATGATCACGCTCAGATAGTTGGAGAAGCGCTGGGCCAGCGAGCGCATTTCCGGCACCCGCCAGATCATGTTGAAAGACCGCTCGATCTTCTGGACCAGGGCTATCACCGTGTACACCAGTAACGCCAACCCGACAGACCCCAACACCCCCACTTTCATGTTGTCCACAAAGGTCAGGATCTGGTCGGCCACCTCCGCCCCCTGTGGGCCCAGGGGCTGGAAAAACTGGTACAGGAACGGCTCGATACGCTGATGCACCCCCATGGCCTTCAGTACGGAAAAACTCAGGGCAAGCAACGGCACAATACTGAGTAGCGTGGTGTACACCAGACTCATGGCATGGAGGGTGAGCTGACCGCTGATCACGTCACGGGCCACCGCGTAGGCGGTGCGACCGGCCTTGTACAGCCAGGTCCAGGGCCAGTGCTGGGGCGGGTTGGGGTTGGCCAGGATCCATTGTTCGGCGCGGTTGAGTCGTTCTTTGAACTGGAATGAAGCCACACGAAATCCTTAGTTGCTTCCGGATACCTCTGTTAGGACGACGAGAGACGGGCAGGTCCCGGATCGCATTTCAGGTCCCCGATTCTTGAGTGATTGAAGAAGAGTATGGCTGAAAATCAGACGTGGGAGAAATGCGGGAGGGAGTCGAGCCCCCCCGGTAATCCATTCTATCTATTTTCGTAGTAGTCCCCCCGCACCAACTCGGCGGTTCCGGACAACACAGTGACATACTTGCGGTTGCTGACCTCCTCATGACGCACTTCGATCCGTGCCTCGTCGGTAATTTTTTCCAGCTCATCACCCTCGAAGACTTCGGCGGTATCACCGGTATTGAGGATCTCCACAGTGGCGACCGCACTGTCTCGCGAGCCGCCCCCACCATCAGAGCAGGCCGTCAGGCCCAGTGTCAGTACCAGCGCCAACAGAGGTCGGAGAAGCGCCTTTTGTTTAAAAATACGAGTCTCTTTCATATCGCTTCCTCCAGTCAGAACCGCAGTGGTCGGGTCAGCGGTGTTTCCACGGTAATGCTGGCGCCACTGTCATCGTCATCCACCGTGACACTGGCCCCGGGCTCGAACAGGGAATCCAGACTGGTGGGGGCATCAATACCGATGCAGCGGACCGCATCACTGTCGTAGTACCCGAAACCGGTGCCGGTTTCGCCATTGCCGAAGGTCTCCGCCCAGGCGCAGCGATCACCGTCACCCAGCCTTGAGCGGGCCCGGATGGTGCCGTCCTCATCAATCGTGGTAGAAGCTCCCGGCGCATTGAACTCAGCCCGGGACTCCATACCGGCGCGGTTCACCAGGGAATGCCGGGCCCGCCCGAGGCTGTCTGCAACCACCGTCATCGTGCGGCCTTCAGCAGCGCTTCGGGTGGTTATCTGCGGACTACCATCCGGACCCTCCTCCATCACCGTGCGGGTTCCCGGGATCCGGCTGCTGGCGCGGGTGGACTCGCCGCCAATGGCCACTTCATGGCGCACCTCGCCGCTGGCGAGCAGTTCCGCCAGCATCGCAGCGTCACCCGAGTCGGCCACGGCCACCACCCGGTCGGCAAAGCGAATGGACAGGTTCACCGGCAGGCGGACCGTCATCTCGTTGTCTGACTGGGCGGAACGCCCCGCCAGACGATGCTGCGAGCTGCCATCCAGGCGGATACGGGATGACAACACCCCGCCCCCGTCCGGCAGTGTCTGGCTGACCTCAAAGCCGTCGCCATCATCCGCTTCCTCCACCCGGAGGTTCTCATTGCCACTTTCCACATCTGTGATCTCGATACGGGCCAGGTTCTGGCTGCCGCCGGCTCCGGAGACAATCTCCGCCGCCCGGCCCAGGCCATTACGGTCGGGGTCGGCATTGCGGGAGACGACCTCTACACCGTCGCTGCCCAGGGCAATGGCGGAGCCCGGGGCGAGATCCACCAGGTTGCCGTTTTCCTGGTACTGCACGCGACCGTCCGCGGTAATCTCTGCCGCCTGGGACGTTGCACCCGCCGGCAGGTCCACCATGGTGTAGCCATCGGCTTCCACCGCCCCCGTGGAACCGGCGGAGCGAACCGCGATAGCCGAGGACAACACGCCGTCTGACGGGGCATTGCGGCGGCTGAGAATGCTGACCTCACCCCCTGGGGTAATCCGGTATTCCTGTGCGGCAACCTCATTGCCGCCCACCGCGCCACTGGTCACAGTAACCGTTCCATCGGCTGCCAGCATCAGGTTCGCCGGTACCGGGTCAAAGGCCACAGCCGTCGTCTGGTCGTTACCGTCCGCGTCCGTATAGACCGAGGCAACGGTGACTTCGCCCGTGGGCGACTGGTCAATGACGACCCGGGTCTGACCGGGACCTTCATCCCCAAAGACTGCCTCGCTGCGCATGCCGCCCTGGGGCAGTGCCGTGACGACCAGGTCGCGGGCCTGGCTGACCAGGCGGCTGCCCGGCTCGGCGTCGCCACCCTGGCGGAAGCTGCTGACCTCGGTACCGCCGGTCGGGTCGATCCGCACCACCTGTTCGCTGCCATCGTTCTGGCTGAAGGTCAGGGTCTGGCCACCGTTACCGTCGTTGTTCGTGGCGGGCAGCGGGGCAGACGGGTCATCGAGGACGACAGAGACATTCCTGGGCACGCCGGTGGCATCCACGTACTCGATGTCATAGCGGGCGCGGGAAGGCTGCTCATCGGTATAGGACGGCCAGCCGGACGCCGGGGTATTCAGCACCGGATCGGCAGGATCCACCAGCTGACGGTCACTGGTCTCGTCCTCGCCCGGCTGCACCGGGCTGGAGACTGGATCGTCACCGCCGTCATCGGAGCCCCCGGCATTGTCGGTGACCTGAATCCGGAAGGCGGGCAGGCTCGCTTCTTCCTCACCATTGCTGGCGGTGATCACAATGGGCTCGCTGGCGCCCACCTGCTCCAGGTCCGGAGTGCCCTGCAGGCGGCCATTGGACTCATCGAAACTGGCCCAGGCCGGCAGGTTGTCCACCGAGAAGGTCAGTGGGTTGCCATCAATGTCCGTGGCGGTCGGGGTGAACCGGAAGGCGGTGCCTGCCGGAACCGTGGTCTGCGGCGTACCGTTGATCAGCGGTTTATCCGCTACCGGGGCAACCACCAGCCGGATAACAGCCAGTTCGGATTTGCGGCCGGTGTCGTCCGCAATGGTGTAGGTGAAGCGATCTTCGCCGTAGAAATCCTCCGCTGGCGTATAGGACACAGTGCCATCCCCGCCTGTCGTCAGGGTGCCGTTCAGGGGCTGCTGCCTGACCTGCAGGGAGTCCACGGCCAGGTTACCGTTCAGGTCCTGGTCGTTGCTCAGCGGTGAGAGATTGGCTTCACTGTCCTCAGCCACGGCCAGGTAACGGTCGTTGGCCAGGGGCCGGTTGTTACCAGGCTGGTCGGTGACAGTCACCGTGGCCGGTGCCGACAGTTGACCACCCTCGTCCCGGACAGTGTAGGTGAAGCTATCCGGCCCGCTGAAGGTCTCATCCGGCGTATAGCGGAACAGGCCCGCCGCCGTGTCCAGTGTTACCTGCCCCTGGGCGGGACTGTCTACCAGGCTCAGGGTGGCCGGATCCAGTTCGCCATCAAGGCCCCGGTCATTACCCAGCACATTGATGGCCAGAGCGGCACCGCCGAGCGTCCAAACCTGGTCATTGCGGGCCAGCGGTGCCCCGGTGAGCCCGACGCTTACCGTAACCGACGCGGTATCAGAGACCAGGCCCCGGTCATCCCGCACGGTGTAGTGGAAAACATCCTCACCGCGGAAGTCCGCATCCGGCGTATAGAGTATGTCGCCGGTGTCCGGGTCTACTTCGGCCATACCATGGCCGGGCAGACGGCCAAGTTCCACGGTCGCGCTGGCAAGTGCGCTGCCACTGGCCTCATCATTGGTCAGGACCTCCACCGGCATTGCGGTTGCCACGTCGGTGGACACCGAGTCATTACGGGCGACCGGCGCTGTCCCGCCATCGGAGACGTTGATAAACAAAGGAGTCGCAGCGGAGCGGACACCATCGGTATCCGCCACGGTGTAGGCAAGGCGTTCCACACCCTCGAAGCCTTCATCGGCGGTGTAGGTCAGCTCACCGTTGGCCCACTCTGCCGTGCCGTGGTGCGGTCGGAGGACCAGCGCCACGCTCTGTGGGTCCAGTGCCACATCCGTGGCGCCGGCACGGTCATTGTCCAGCATCGCCAGGGTGGCGGTACCGCCAGGTGCTACCCTTGCGGTGTCGCCACGGGTCACGGGCGGCAGACCGGCCGGCTCAACCGTCAGGCTGACCGTGGCCGGGTTGGACTCACCACCAAACTCATCCTCCACCACGTAGGTGAAGCTGTCGGCACCGGTATAACCCGCCTCCGGTTGATAGGTGACGGCACCGGTCGCGGTCTCCACCTCGACACGACCGTGGGCCGGCGCTGTAACCACGCGGACACTGGCCGGGTTCAGGCGCCCTTCCTCATCAACATCGTTGGCCAGCACATCCAGTGCCAGACGGGTATCCTGGCCCAGAGTGGCACTGTCACTGCCTGCCTCCGGCGCCAGGTTGCCGGCGGTAAAGTGCAACGTTGCATCGTCCTGAATCCCGGCCCAGCCGTTGCCGGCTTCGTCCAGCAGACTGTCGGCATCGACCCGCAGAGCATATTCATGGGTGGGAACCAGGGGCTCATCCAACACCACGGTGACTTGCTTATCCGCCACGGTCACCCGGGCATCGGTGATCGACAGCACACTATGGTCCTGCCCGTCTGTCAGGTCCCGCAACGTGAGCTGGCCACTGTCTGCCACCACCGGCTCGTCGAAGACTAGCATCAGGCTGGAGTCGTAGGGCACATCGGTATCGCCATTGCCCGGGGTGGAAGATTGCAGCATGGGGCCACTGCCATCGTAGGTAAGGGTGAAGGTGTTGCTGGCCTCGTTATCGTTGCCAGCGACATCTCCGGCTACCCCGGCGGGTACCGAGAGGGTTATCTCGCCATCACCCGAAGCGGTCACAGTGACGCTGAAGCTGCCGTTGCCCTCGTCCGTGAAACCACCCAGGCTGGCGTTGGTCACAGACACATCTTCGGGCATAAAGCCGGACACCGGCTCGCCAAAGTCGACCGTGACGTCAACCGGCCCGTTAACGGTCGTACCTGCATCGCCACCGGTAATGGCAGGCACCGGTGTCGAGCCATCGTATTCAAGAACCAATGAGTTCGCCGCCGTACTGTCGTTGCCAGCCGTATCCTGGGCCACCCCAGCACTCACGTCCACGGTCACCGTGCCATCGACTGTCGGCGTCACGGTGGCTGTATAGTCAGCATCGGCGCCTGCGAAGTTGCTGACCGAACCGTTGGTCACCGCGATATCGTCAGCAGTGAAACCGGTTACCGACTCGGTAAAGCTCACGGTCACGTCAAACGGGGCATTGACCGGGTCACCCGCCGCTGTGGCCAGGGTTGGCGCTGCAGCGGTGGTATCCAGGGACGCCGTATCGGTAACGGCCGCTGCTGCATTTCCAGCGGTATCCGTCAACACAGCAGACAGCGTTATCGTACCTTCACCAAGGCCGGTCAGGTCGACGCCGGTGACCTGCTCACCGGCACCTGCAATCGTACCTGTGCCGGTCACGGGCGTACCGCCGCCGCTGCTGGAAATGGTGTAGCTGTACTCAGTCCCGACTTCGGCACTGGCAAAGGCGAAGCTCACTGAGCCAACCGAAGCCGCGCCAACATCCGACTGGTCGAAGCTGACGGTATGCCCAGTGGGCGCTGCGGTATCCAGGGTCGCTGTATCCATAACCGGGCTTGCCGTGTTGCCGGCGCTGTCGGTGAGTTCGGCAGACAGCGTCAAGGTGCCATCGACAAGGCCACTCAGATCAATACCCGCAACCTGGTCGCCTGCGCTGGCCAGGGTGCCGGAACCGGTGACCGGTGTACCGCCACCACTGCTGGAGATCGAATAGCTGTAGTCTGCCCCCACTTCAGCGTTTCCGAAGGTGAAACTGGCGGCGCCTGCTTCGCTGCCATTCAAGGTGGCATCATCAAAACTGACGCTCTGGCCATTGGGTGCGCTGGCATCCAGCGTGGCCGTGTCGGTCACGGCCGTGGCCGCATTGCCGGCAGTGTCCGTTAAGGTTACGGACAGCGTTAGCGTGCCATCAGACAGGCCGCTGAGATCCAAACCACCGACCTGCTCCCCAGCGCTAGCCACGTTACCAGTGCCCGTCAACGGTGTGCCACCGCCATTACTGGAGACCGTGTAGCTGAAATCGGCCCCGACTTCAGCGCTGCTGAAGGTAAAGCTGGCCGATCCGGCTTCGCCGCTGTTATAGGTGGCATCATCAAAACTGACGCTCTGCCCGCTGGGCGCACTGGCATCCAGCGTAGCGGTATCGGTCACGGCAACGGCCGAGTTGCCAGCGGTGTCCGTCAAGGTTACGGACAGAGTCAAGGTACCATCGGACAGGCTGCTGAGGTCGAGCCCCACGATCTGCGCACTAACGCCGGATACGGTCCCGGTGCCAACCACTGGTGTACCACCGCCATTGCTGGACACCGTGTAGCTATATTCCGCGCCAACTTCGGCACTACTGAAGGTAAAGCTGGCTGCGCCTGTTTCGCTGTTGTTATAAGTCTCATCGTCAAAGCTGACGCTATGGCCGCTGGGCGCTGTGCTGTCCAACGTCGCGGTGTCCGTGACGGAGCTGGCAGTGTTACCGGCGGGGTCTGTGAGAGTGACCGAAAGGGTCAGCGTTCCCTCGGACAGGCCACTAAGGTCAAGATTGGCAATTTGCTCATTGGCGGTGGCGACGGTGCCCGTGCCGGACACCGGGGTGCCGCCACCGCCGCTGGAAATGGTATAGCTGTAATCGGCGCCGACTTCGGCACTGGCGAAAGTAAAGCTGGTGGCCGTTGCTTCGGCCGCACTGATGGTGCCATCGTCGAAACTGACGCTGTGGCCGCTGGGTGTCGCGTTGTCCACCGTGGCATTACTGCTATCGGTGGTGGTGGTCGCGTTACCCGCATTGTCGGTGACGCTCACGGATACGTTCAGGTCACTTCCGGATACGGAGCTTCCATCAATGCCATAGGAGGCGCTCCAGGTGCCGCTCGTACTCGTGGCCGTGACAGACGATCCGCCGCCGAAGGCGGAGAAATCGACGGTAACCGTGTTGATAATGTCTCTGTTATTGTCGCCGCTGGCCGTGTTGTTCCAACTGGCGGTGACGGTATCCCCAAGGACATAGGAGCCGCTGTTTCCTGTGCCACCGCTGAGGCTGATGTTCGCATCGCTCACGATAGGATCCACATTGTCGGCCAGGCTTACGGTTGAAACAATGTTCAACGCGGTGGTGTCGTCCCCGCCGTTGGAGGTTCCGCCGTTGTCGGTAATGGAGGTTAACGTCACTGCGCGCGTGGAAGGACTGATGTTGACACTGCTGTTCCCGTAGGAAAGGTTGTCAATCAATGTCTTAGCCTGCGAGTTTGACAGGGTTGCAGTTGAGAAACTCACCGTAGCCGTGGAGTTCACCATGGATACGGAGAAGTTCAGCCCATTGTTTGCCGTAGACCCGGTCTCGCCGTTGACCAGCGTAATCGAACTGCCATCAACGCTTAAAATTTCCGAAACACCATTGGCCAGATTATCGATGGTGAGCGTCAAGTCGGATAGGGTTTGCCCGCTTTCGATGGTGGAAAAGGTCGTGCCTGAAAACAGGCCGACAGGACTGCCGCCCTCACTGAAGTTGGGATCGCTGCCGCCAGCCGTCAGGACTGGCGCGTCGTTGCTGGCCTCCAGGGTAACGGTCGATGTGGCACTAGTGCTCGCCCCACCGTCGTCCGTTGCTTCGATGGTCACAGTGCGGCCCGTAGTATCGGGATTGTCACTGTTGTTTTGATAGCGAACCGCCTCAATCGCCGCAACTAGCTCAGCATTGCTGGCGGTGTTTCGGGTAATGGTGATTTGATTGGCCGAAGTGGTGAAACCCAGAGCGCTTGCCAGCGAAGCCGTATCAACATCCAGGCCCTCACCGGCATCACCCTGAGGGTTATCCAATGTCAGTGTGACGGTTTCGACCGTGCCATCCGAATCGCTGGTGGCGACTGCGCCCGTTACTGTCACGCCATCGGTATTCGCGGTTCCCTGGTCAGTATTTTCACTGAAGGCAGCGGTGTGGTCGCTACCGGCCGCGCCGGTGTCCAGATCGAGTGTAGGCGCATCGTTGGCCGTCCCGGTGGCAAAGTTCAGCGTGTCCGGGTTGTCGTTCAGGCTCAGAGCGGCGGCACCATCGGCGGTATCGGACAGGGCCGACGGATCGATATGAACATAAAGATCCGTCGTGCCGGGCAAAGCTGCATTGATGGTCAGGGTGTCGTTTGTTGTATTGGTCGTCGACAGGGACACAGTGGCATCGCCCCCCGTCACAGTGCCACCGGAGAGGGTTGCGGTAGAGGCGGGTGTATCGTCAGCGACGTGACGTATTTCTATGTTGCCGCTGCCAAGCTGGACAGACTCATCGAATGTGATAACGATACTGTCGCTGGTGGACGCACCCGTAGCGTCATCCGTTGGTGTGCTGGTCAGGATTAGCGGCGGGGTCTCGAGTTGCTCCAGATAAATCGAGTTGCCGTCGCCCTGTGTTTCACCTCGATAGTCCCAGATATCGACATCACTGTCATTATCAAAATCGGCCACAAAAACGTTGCTCGATGCATAGAACTGGTCGACCGCGTCAATGCCCTCAAACGGGCTTGATGCGCCGGTTACCGCCGTAAAATCGCCGCTGCCATCATTCTGGTAGAAAGTCGTCGAACTGTAGGTGTCGTCATCAAATGCCAGGACATCGACATCACCGTCCGTGTCGAAATCCCCGACAATCACACCGGTACCAATATCCGGAACGCCACTCAGCGGATTGTTACCTCCACTAAGACTACTCGTGTAGGTCGACCCACCGGTATTTTCATAATATCTTGATGTACCGTCCCCCCCGGTATCACCTCTGAAATCCCAAATATCAACATCGCCGTCATTATCGAAATCAGCCACGTAGACGTTGCTTGACACGAAGAAATAATCCGTTACGTCATTAAACGGGTCCGATTCTCCGGTGACTGCCGTAAAACCGCCATTACCATCATTCTGATAGAAAGTCGCCGAGCTATAGGTGTTGTCATCGTAGGCCAGAACATCCACATCGCCATCTGTATCGAAATCCCCGACAATAACCTCCCAATTCGGGACACCGCTCAACGGGTTAGCACCGGCATTGAGTGACGACTCGAACTGCGTAGCCAGCACACCGTCATAGTTTTCCAACGCCGAGCCCGCCAAAACCGCATTGGCGGTCAGATCGCTGCTCGAAGCCAGCTCTCCCGTCGCATACTCGAGTACCCAGTCACCGGCCCGATCCTGAGCACCTGTGATATTCGTGGACGCTGCTACATCCGCACCGGTGCCCGCCGCCAGCTCATTTATGAAACGTCGCCCACGTTCGCCCTGTGCCAGGTTGCAGCCGGCCAGAAAAATATCAGCATCGACGGAAAGTGCGCCACGGATTGTAGCAATGGCGTCGGCCCGATGCTCGAGCATGCCTGCGTCGATTCGGCTAGCGCCGAGACGGAGGGCCCCGGACTCACCATGACTGATGATGTAGAGGGCGCGAATGCCGGAACGCCCACGCAGGGCATCGGCCAGAGCGTCCAGGCCATCGTCGCCTGAAGCGACAGGCACAACTGTCGCATCGGCGGGGACGCCACGTACTAGCATGCGCCAGTTCTCGACAGAGGTGTCAATAACGACGACTTCGTCTTTTACGGAGTTGAGCGGGTGGGGCGTGAAGTTTAACCCGACCGGTTGGGCGAGTGCTTCGCTAGTCCTGCTTTCGTCGGCCTCTAAGGCATCAACACCCTGGACCAGGCCAGGGCTGGTGGCTCCGAAAGCCGGCGTTGCCCCCCACACTATTGCTGTGGCCAACAGCATTCGTGAGAGGCCGCATTTGTAGCTCATAAAAGCGAATGCAGAATGGGAAATGGCACCCATGTAAACTCCTTGATTCTTAAAAAATGGCCACCGAAACTCCGCCTCCCCTGCTTTCACGCCGCGATGAGGCGACCCCGGAGCGATCCAGGTAGCCACGGAAGTTTGGGGCAGCCAGCAATGAGCTGGGCGTCTGCAACTGGAGGATATCCGGCTGGACCAGCAAGACCCCGTCAGCCCCTTCCAGGACATCAACCGCACTTGCCAGATTCGGATGCGTCGTGGAGACAAGGAAATAACTGAAGGCCTGTCCCGAGTAGAGTAAGCGAGCGGTCGTGACGGAAGACGACACCTCTTTGACATCCGCCTCCGTTGAATCCGGCGTCGTCTTCACGATCAGATCTCCGGAGAGCGTTGCCACGATATCCCCATTCAGGAAGAACCTGCTGCCTCGTGCCTGGACGCTCACTGATTCCGAAAAATTCGAGAACTCGAATCCGGTCGAGGTGCCGGAATCACTAAATGCCAGGGAGGGCAGCAGGAACAGGGTCAACAGTGATGCGATACACCCTGCTGCCACCGTTAAGTGCAAGCGAGGCCTACCGAGGGTCAACATCTTAATTTAACCAATGCATATCAGAGCAGGCTGACAGAGTGTGTACACAACCGCGGCTACCGCTCCTGGCAGATGGCGCAAAGCCGGAAATCGGACTCTTTCTCTTGACGAAGAACCGGTCGGGGGACATCACAACTCCCTGAGATGTATCCTTTGAAGTGGCACCTGATGTTTTATTACTTATTGTTTAGGCGTCACGATAGCCCACAAAGACCTTGTGTTCCCACCAGCAAACGTAAAATTCAGTAATTTTTTGATTGATTCAGGTGACGACAGATATCTAGCCCAGAGAATCAACAATCACGTAGCCAGATTCCCCGCCATAATCTCCACAATCCGCTGCCGCGCCTCGCGGCTGGCCCAGGCGGAGTGCGGGGTCACAATCAGGTTGGGAATATCGTCTGCCAGCAGCGGATTGCCGTGGCGGGGTGGTTCCTCGGTGAGCACATCGAAGCCGGCGCCGCCGATGGTGCCGGCGCGCAGGGCGTGGGCCAGGGCCTGTTCGTCCACCAGACCGCCGCGGGAGGTGTTGATGACCAGGGCTGTGTCCTTCATCTGTTCCAGTTCGTCGGCGCCGATCAGGTTGCGGGTATCCTCCGTAAGCAGGCAGTGCAATGAAAGCACATCCACGTGAGGAAGCAACTCGTCCAGGGGGATGCGAGGATAGCCGTCCACCTCACCCGGTTCCTGGCCGGGACGGCAGCCCAGGACAATGTTCATGCCAAACGCTTTCGCCCGCTTGGCCACGCCCTGCCCCAGGTCACCGTAACCAATGATCCCCAGGGTCTTGCCCTCCAGCTCCATGATGGGATGGTCCATGAGGCAGAACATATCGCTTTTTTCCCAGCGCCCTTCCTGTACATCCCGGCTGTAATCCATCAGCCGGGTGGCCAGCGCCAGGATCAGGGCCATGGTGTGCTGGGCCACGGTGGAGCGACCGTAACGGGTGACGTTGAGCACGTGGATGCCGTGGTCTTCCGCTGCCTTGAGGTCGATGTTGTTCAGGCCGGTGGCCACCACGGCGATGGTTTTCAGCTCCGGGCAGGCCTCGAAATGCTCCCGGCCAAGTACGACCTTGTTGACCAGCACTGTGTCGAAGCCCCGCAGGCGCTCAATCACCTGATCGGCACGGGTACGGTCGTGACAGGTCAGCGGCCCGGTCACCGCTTCAATCGGTGCCAGGGAGACATCGTCGCCCAAGGTGCTGGCATCAAGGAATACGGCTTTCACTGTTCTGACTCCTGTCTTATGCTCTGAGAAACATCGTCCACAACTGAACGGGGAAACGCATCATGGAGCATGAATTCTGGCACACCCGCTGGGCAAAGGGCGAGATCGGCTTTCATGAGGGCACCGTCAACAAATACCTCCACGACCACTGGCCCGAGTTTTCCGGTGACAGCACCGAGGCGGTATTTGTCCCCCTGTGTGGCAAGGCCCATGACATGTGGTGGCTCCACGACCGAGGGCATCCGGTTATCGGCGTGGAACTGAGCAAGGTCGCCTGCAAGGATTTCTTCGAGGAAGCGCAGGAAAAGGCGAAGGTCCACCCGGGCGAGCCCTTTACCATCTTCCGCCACGACGACCTGGAACTCTGGTGTGGGGATTTCTTCCAGCTGGTGCCGGATGACCTGAAACACGTGCGGATGGTCTACGACCGGGCCGCCCTGATTGCCATGCCCCCGGAGATGCGCCGGGACTATGTGGAGCACCTGACCGCGGTGATCCCGGACAGCACCCGAATCCTGTTGATCACCCTGGATTACGACAGCAGTGAAATGCAGGGCCCGCCGTTCAATGTCAGCGATCAGGAGGTCCATGACCTCTATGGTGAAGACTACGAGATCCGCCATATCCTGAGCCAGGCCATGGGGCGGGACAACCCCTTTGCAAAGCGTAAGGGACTGCAAAAAGGCGCTACCGAAAGCGTTTTTTATCTCAAAAAAAACTAAACGCTCCTGGCGATAATTTTCGATCTTCTTTCAAGAGTTTAGGAAATCGGTAGCGGGCTCGATGCGCTGAAATCGGGCCTTTCCCATACTGTGCGTTTGTTTTTTGTACATGTTTTACCATGCTGGTGAAGCACCCCTGTAACAAAAATTAACATAGAGGGAGCTTCACCATGCCAATGAGACGATGCATTCACTGCCTGATTCTTCTGCTGGCCATGTCTGGGCTGGCGATCACCGGCCATGCGGCCAACCCCCATTATGATCTCAAGGTATTGTCCAGTGCCCCAGACCAGGTCACCGGCGATGACGTACTGGTGCAGGTGCTGTTCAAGGACCGCCCCATCAAGTCGACGCCGGCGGTCGCCTCTCGGCTCCGGCACCTGGAATTCTGGCTCAACGGGCAGCCCATTGAGCCCGAGATACGGGCGGGTAAAGACCGCCATGAGGTCCTGGTGACCGGCCTGCAACAGGGCGAGAACCGGCTTGAACTGCACCACCGCCGACAGGGCCCGCTGGCAGCCGTTGACCTGACGGCACACCCCATCACCGGACCGATCTTTTCCGGCCCCCAGCAGTACCCCTTCGTGTGCACGGTAACCACCGAACTGGGTAAACAGCCCCTGGTGGATACCGACGGCGATACCGGTTTCCCGGTTCTGGACAGCAGTGGTAGCCAGATTGGCCTCAGCCGTGACTGTTCCATCGAGCCCTATGTCACCTTTATCTACCGCACCACGGATGGCCAATGGGCGCCGCTTCCCGATGATGGCGTACGCCCCGATGACATGGCCCGCACTACCCTGACCGACGGTCGTACCGTGGACTTTATCGTCCGCCAGGAAAGGGGCACCATTAACCGGTTCATCTACAGCTTTGCCACCCTGGCGGAGGCGGATGACGCGCCCTGGGAAGCCTCCACCGACCACTGGAACGGGCGACTGCTGTTCCACTTCGAAGGAGGCGTTGCCGTTGGTCACAGCCAGGGCCGCATCAGTGGCCGGGCCCTGGAGCCGGAAGTGCTGAAAAAGGGCTATGCCGTCATCTACTCCACCGGCACCCGGACCAGCACCCACTACAACCTGCAGGTAGGCGGCGAGACCGCGCTGATGGTGAAGGAACACTTTATCAAGCGCTTCGGCGTGCCGGACTACACCGTGGCCATTGGCGGCTCCGGCGGCGGCATCCAGCAGTACGTCTATTCCCAGAACCATCCCGACCTGCTGGACGGCGGCGTGCCACAGTATTCCTACCCGGACATGATTACCCAGGTGATCCATATCGGTGACTGCGAGCTGCTGGAGCACTACATGGACGTCACCGACGGCGATAATCCCAAATGGTGGATCACCAGCAACCGAAGCTGGCTGGTGGGCCTGAATGCCACCGACAACTACCCGGATCCGTTCGCCGATGCCAAGCGAGCCCTGGGCTACGGCACCGCCCCCGGCATGACCGAGTGCATCCCGGCCTGGCGCGGCCTGACCGCCCTGGTACTCAACCCCCACTACGGCCAGGCCCGTAACCAGGAACTTATGCAGCCCCCGGGTGTGATGGACGACGTCCAATGGACCCACTACGACGACGCCCGCAACATCTATGGGCTCGACGGGAACGGTAATCCCCGCACCGTGTATGACAACGTGGGCGTGCAGTACGGCCTCAACGCGCTGGTGGAAGGCAACATCACCACCGATGAGTTCCTGAAGCTGAATGCCCGGATTGGCGGCTGGAAACACCCCAACGACATGGTCCAGGAAGGCTTCCCGTTCCTGGGTGACTTCTCGCCGGCCAACTTCGACCCCTGGAGCCGCCGCAACATGATGCTCAGCCCCGATGGCATCGCCCCCGCCCCCCGTACGGAGGCAGACATCGAGGCCATAAACGCCGCCTACACTTCCGGCCTGGTATTCGACGGGGAACTGAACATGCCGGTGATTGACTGGCGGCACTACCTGGAGGAGGTGCTGGACATGCACAACAGCCACCAGTCCTTCTCCGCCCGCCAGCGCATCATCAACCGCATGGGCGATGCCGGCAATCAGGTCATCTGGTTTACCGATACCCGGCCGACCGATTACTCCGACCCGGACGAGCCCGAGCCAAGAGAGGAGTACAACCAGACCTGGATGGCCCTGGAAGTGCTTCATGACTGGATCATGAACATCCAGCAGAATCCTGATCTCAGCATCGCCGAAAACAGACCCGACGAAGCCGTGGACGCCTGCTTCAATACCGACGGATCGCTGATCGACGCCGGTGACGGGGTCTGGAGCGGTATCCTCGACGACGGCCCGGCGGGCACCTGCACGCAGCAGTTCGAGACCTACACCACTTCCCGGATCGAGGCAGGCGGCCCCATCGAAGGCAGCATCTTCAAGTGCGCCCTGAAGCCGGTGGACACTGCACTGGACGACGGCACCTATGGCAACATCACCTTTACCGGTGCACAGGCCGACCGTCTGAAGGAGATCTTCCCCGACGGGGTATGCGACTACCGCGAACCGGACCTCGGACGTCCGACTCTCTGACGGCTCACGCCCTGCACCATAACGGTGCAGGGCGTCCCCCACCTCCTTCGCGAAAACCTGTCACCAGACCAGTCACAAAAGCGGAACCAGTTACAAAACCGTTGCAAAAAACAGCTGATTTTTGCCGAACTGGTAACCCTGCACACTGTCCAACTCCGTAGCGGTGGACTAAGCTGAAAACAGAGCCCCTGCTGGTGGGGGCCGTACCGGACGACCGGAAACAGCTCTCCGGTCCATTACCGGTGATAGCCTTGTCTTTTCCATTCAACCATAAACAGAAACGCCCACCCGCGGCGGCCAACAACGGGGAATATTGCGTGTAGTCGAGCTGATTCATTAGCAAGCGAGGGTTACCCATGAGCATATTGCAGCACTTCAAAGACCGGTATGACCAAACCCAGGAAGAGGAGTACTCCCTGGAGGAATATCTGGAGATCTGCAAGAACGATCACGCGGCCTATGCCACCGCCGCCGAGCGCATGTTGCTTGCCATTGGCGAGCCCGAATTCGTTGACACATCCAGGGACTCGCGCCTGTCGCGCATTTTTTCCAACAAGGTGATCAAGCGATATCCCGAATTCTCCGAGTTCTACGGCATGGAAGAGGCCGTGGAAAATATCGTCTCCTTCTTCCGCCATGCCGCCCAGGGCCTGGAAGAGAAGAAACAGATCCTTTACCTGCTGGGCCCCGTGGGCGGCGGCAAGTCCTCCCTGGCGGAAAAACTCAAGAGCCTGATGCAGAAGGTGCCCTTCTATGCCATCAAGGGCTCGCCGGTGAACGAATCCCCCCTGGGCCTGTTCGACCCGGAGGAGGATGGCCATATCCTGGAAGAGGAATACGGCATCCCCGCCCGCTACCTCAAGTCCATCATGTCCCCCTGGGCGGTCAAGCGACTGCATGAATACGGCGGCGATATCAGCCAGTTCCGGGTGGTGAAGAAATACCCGTCGGTGCTGGACCAGATCGGCGTGGCCAAGACCGAACCCGGCGACGACAACAACCAGGACATCTCCGCCCTGGTGGGCAAGGTGAACATCCGCATGCTGGAAGACTTCTCCCAGGATGACCCGGATGCCTACAGCTTCTCCGGCGGCCTGTGCAAGGCCAACCAGGGGCTGCTGGAGTTCGTGGAGATGTTCAAGGCGCCGATCAAGGTGCTGCACCCGCTGCTGACCGCCACCCAGGAAGGCAACTACAACACCACCGAAGGCATGGGCTCGGTGCCCTTCGACGGCATCATCCTGGCCCACTCCAACGAGTCGGAGTGGCAGACCTTCCGTAACAACAAACACAACGAGGCCTTCCTGGACCGGGTCTATATCGTCAAGGTGCCCTACTGCGTGCGCGTCACCGAGGAAATCGACATCTACCGCAAGCTGCTGCGGGACAGCTCCTTGGCAGGCGCCCCCTGCGCGCCGGACACACTGGACATGCTGGCGCAGTTTTCCATCCTGTCCCGCATCAAGGAGCCGGAAAACTCCAGCATCTACTCCAAGATGCGGGTCTACGACGGCCAGAACATCAAGGACACCGACCCCAAGGCCAAGTCGATCCAGGAATACCGGGACTCCGCCGGCGTCAACGAGGGTATGGACGGCCTGTCCACCCGTTTCGCCTTCAAGATCCTGTCCAAGGTGTTCAACTTCGACACCACCGAGGTGGCCGCCAACCCGGTGCACCTGCTCTACGTGCTGGAGAAGCAGATCGAACAGGAGCAGTTCCAGACCGAGGTGCAGGAACGCTACCTGCGCTTTATCAAGGAGTTCCTGGCACCCCATTACGTGGAGTTCATCGGCAAGGAAATCCAGACCGCCTACCTGGAAAGCTACAGCGAGTATGGCCAGAACCTGTTCGACCGCTACGTGACCTACGCCGACCTGTGGATCCAGGACCAGGAGTTCCGGGACCCGGAGACCGGCGAGATCCTCGACAGATCCGCCATCAACGACGAACTGGAGAAGATCGAGAAACCCGCCGGCATCAGCAACCCGAAGGACTTCCGCAACGAGGTGGTCAACTTCGTGCTGCGGGCCCGGGCCAACAACCAGGGGGAAAACCCCTCCTGGCTCAGCTACGAGAAGCTGCGTAGCGTGATCGAGAAGAAGATGTTCTCCAACACCGAAGACCTGCTGCCAGTCATCTCCTTCAACCCGAAGGCCAGCCAGGAAGACCAGAAGAAACACAAGCAGTTCGTGGAACGGATGGTGGACCGTGGCTATACCGAGAAGCAGGTCCGGCTGTTGGCGGAGTGGTACCTCAGAGTCAGAAAGTCGCACTGACCCGTTTCTGACCTGATGGGAGTGACACTATGGGTATGACCCACATTGTTGACCGCCGTCTCAACGGCAAGAACAAGAGCGCGGTGAACCGGGAACGGTTCCTGCGCCGCTACCGCCATCACATCAAGAAGGCGGTGGCGGATGCGGTGCAGAAGCGCTCCATTACCGATATCGAACGGGGGGAGAGCGTCAGCATTCCCTCCCGGGACATCCAGGAACCCATTTTCCACCACGGCCAGGGTGGCAAGCGCGAGGTGGTCCATCCGGGCAACCAGGAGTTCGTGGCCGGTGACGAGATCCCCAAACCGGAAGGGGGTGGCGGTGGCGGCTCAGGCTCAGGCCAGGCCAGCCCCGACGGTGAGGGCATGGACGAGTTCGCCTTCCAGATCACCCAGGACGAGTTCCTGGACTTCCTGTTCGACGATCTGGAACTGCCCAACCTGGCCCGCAAGAAGCTCAAGGACACCGAGGCCTTCACCTACCACCGCTCCGGCTTTACCACCCATGGCATACCGGCCAAGCTGGATGTGGTGCGCTCCCTGCGTGGAGCCCACGCCCGACGGCTGGGCCTCAGTGGTGCCCGTCGCCGGAAGATTCGCGAGCTGGAGGCACAGCTAGCGGCCCTGAAGGAGGCCCCGGACGACCTGGACCCGGCTTTCAGCCACGCCGACCAGATCGAGACCCTGGAGGCGGAGATCGCCCGGCTCAAGGCCAATGTCCGGCGCATTCCGTTCATCGACGAGATCGACCTGCGCTACCGCCAGCACGTCAAGAAGCCCAGGCCGGCCACCAGCGCGGTGATGTTCTGCCTGATGGACGTGTCCGGCTCCATGACCCAGACCCACAAGGACATCGCCAAGCGCTTCTTCATCCTGCTGTACCTGTTCCTGAAGAAGAACTACAAGAAGATCGACGTGGTCTTCATCCGCCACCACACCAGCGCCAAGGAGGTGGACGAGGAAGAGTTCTTCTACAGCCGGGAAACCGGGGGCACCATTGTGTCCAGCGCCCTCAAGCTGATGCACAAGATCATCGAGTCCCGTTATTCGCCGGACGAGTGGAACATCTACGCCGCCCAGGCGTCAGACGGTGATAACTGGAACGATGACTCGCCCATCTGCGGCAAAATCCTGGCCGAGCGGATCATTCCGCTGGTGCAGTACTATTCCTATGTGGAGATCACGCCCCAGGATCACCAGATGCTGTGGTACGAGTACGAGAAGATCATGGAGCGTTTCCCCCAGAGTTTTGCCATGCAGCAGATCGCGGACCCCGGTGAGATCTACCCGGTGTTCCGCCAGTTGTTCGAGAGGAAAGCGGCATGACGGATACGATCGAGCACCCCAAGCTGCCCAATCGTGAGCAGGTCCGCCCGGATCCGATATCCAAGGGCTCCGAGTGGACCTTTGACCTCATCCAGACATACGACGACGAAATCGCCAAGTGCGCCGAGGAATTCGGCCTGGACACCTACCCCAACCAGATCGAGGTGATCAGCGCCGAACAGATGATGGACGCCTACAGTTCCGTGGGCATGCCGGTGGGCTACCACCACTGGTCTTTCGGCAAGCAGTTCCTCAGCACCTCCAAGGGCTACCAGCGGGGCCAGATGGGACTGGCCTACGAGATCGTGATCAACTCCGACCCCTGCATTGCCTACCTGATGGAGGAGAACACCCTACCCATGCAGGCCCTGGTGATCGCCCATGCCTGTTATGGCCACAACTCCTTCTTCAAGGGCAATTACCTGTTCCGCACCTGGACGGATGCCAGCGCCATCATCGATTATCTGGTGTTCGCCCGCAATTATGTGGCCGAGTGCGAAGAACGTTACGGCGTGGAGGCCGTGGAAGAAGTCCTCGACTCCTGCCACGCCCTGATGAACCACGGGGTGGACCGCTACAAGCGGCCACCGCCCATCTCCGCCGCCGAGGAGCGTCGCCGGCAGAAGGAGCGGGAGGAGTACCTCCAGAGACAGCTCAACGACCTGTGGCGCACCATCCCCAAGATGGGGGACGACGACAATGAGCGGGAACGGCGCCGTCAGCGCTATCCCTCCGAGCCCCAGGAAAATATCCTGTACTTTATCGAGAAGAATGCCCCGTTGCTGGAAACCTGGCAGCGGGAAATCATCCGCATCGTGCGCAAGCTGGGGCAGTACTTCTATCCCCAGCGCCAGACCCAGGTGATGAACGAGGGCTGGGCGTCGTTCTGGCACTACACCCTGCTCCATCGCATGTACGAGAAAGGGCACGTGACCGACGGCTTCATGCTGGAATTCCTGCAGAGCCACACGGCGGTGACCTACCAGCCACCGTTCAACAGCCCCTGGTACTCCGGCA
Source organism: Marinobacter sp. OP 3.4 (assembly GCF_036224885.1). Classification (NCBI taxonomy): domain Bacteria; kingdom Pseudomonadati; phylum Pseudomonadota; class Gammaproteobacteria; order Pseudomonadales; family Marinobacteraceae; genus Marinobacter; species Marinobacter sp. OP 3.4. Next base: position 12,686 of record NZ_JAVVLT010000076.1, on the reverse strand, counting down.
TCAACCCCTACACCCTGGGCTTCAATATCTACTCGGACCTGCGCCGCATGTGCGAGAACCCCACCGATGAGGACCGGGAGTGGTTCCCGGATATCGCCGGTGGCGACTGGCTGGAAACGGTGCACTTCGCCATGCGCAACTTCAAGGACGAGAGCTTCATCCAGCAGTTCCTGTCCCCCAAGGTGATGCGGGACATGAAGTTCTTCTCCATCGAGAACGATGACCAGGAGGATGTGTACCGGGTGACCGCCATTCACGACGACCCGGGCTACCGCCCCCTGCGGGAAAAACTGGCGCGCCAGTACAACCTCAGCTACCGGGAGCCCAATATCCAGGTGTGGAACGTGGATGTGCGGGGCGACCGTTCACTGACCCTCCGCCACATTCCCGTGGACCGGGTGCCCCTGGGGGATGACGCCAGCGAGGTGCTCAAGCATGTCCACCGCCTGTGGGGGTTCGATGTGCACCTGGAAAGCGTCGACGAAGGCACGGTAGTGGCCGAGTACCATTGCCCGCCCCAGGAGCTGGATGACGAATAACTGCCTCTGAACGGCCCCGGGCTCCCGGGCGGGGCCGTTTATCCCCCACTCTCGGGGATGGTCACCCCATGGTTACGCAACAACGCCGAGAAGGCATCCGCCGACGTTGGCCGACTGAAATAGAAGCCCTGGGACTCGTCGCAGGAGATACCTCGCAGGAAGGTCTCCTGGGCTTCGGTTTCCACCCCTTCGGCGATCACCGTCAGGCTCAGGGTCCTGGCCATATTGATAATGGCCTCGGTAATGGCCCGGTCGTGGTCGCTTTCCGGCAGGTTGCGGATGAACGAGCGGTCCACCTTGAGGGTATCGATGGGGAAGCCCTTGATCTGCGCCAGGGACGAATACCCCACGCCAAAGTCGTCCAGCGCGGTGCGTACGCCAATCTCCCGGAGCTGCGTCAGGGTCTGGATGGTGTGATCCGGGTTCAGCATCACCATGCTTTCCGTCAGCTCCAGCTCCAGCTCCAGCTCCAGCAATGACGGTTCCATGCCGCTCTTGTCCAGGGCATCACGTATGTGGTCCAGCAGTTCCGGATCCGAAAACTGCCGGGCGGAGATGTTCACCGCCATCTTGACCGGAGGCAGCCCGTCCCGCTGCCATTCCATGTTCTGCCGGCAGGCGGTTTCCAGTACCCAGCGGCCAATGGGAATGATGGCGCCGTTCTCCTCGCACAGGGGGATGAACTGCTGCGGGGGCACTTCGCCCAACTCCGGATGGGTCCAGCGCAGCAGGGCCTCGACACCGGTAATGCGATTGTTCTTCAGGTCCAGCTTGGCTTGGTAGTTGAGCACGAACTCGTGGTTGACCAGGGCGTTACGCAGTGCTGCCTCCAGCACCAGACGTTCGTTGGACAGCGATTGCATACCGTCCACGTAGAACTCGTAGGTGTTTTTGCCCTTCTCCTTGGACAGGTACATGGCGGTGTCGGCGTTCTTCATGAGTGTCGGCTGGTCCTCGCCATGGTCCGGATAGACACTGATCCCGATACTGGCGGTTACCCGGCAATCATGACCGAGGACGTTCACCGACTCCAGGGCCGCGTCCAGCAGTTTGCGGGCCACGATGGCGGCATCCTCGGGGACCGCCACGTTATGGAGCAATACCACAAACTCGTCGCCCCCCAGGCGCGACAGGATGTCGGATTCCCGTAGCACGGCTTTCAGACGCCGCGCCATCTCCTGCAACAACTGGTCTCCGGCGGCATGGCCCAGGCTGTCGTTCACCAGTTTGAACCGGTCCAGATCGATGAACATTACCGCCGGCCGATGCCCGTAGCGGCGAGCGGTGACAACCGCCCGTTCCAGCAGTTCCTCGAACATGGCCCGGTTGGGCAGCCCGGTGAGGCTGTCGTGGGTTGCCAGGTACCTGACCCGCTCCTCGGCCCGTTTCCGGTCAGCCTCGTGCTCCAGGGTGCGCAGGGCATGGGAAACGTTGTCCGCCATCCTCTCCATCAGCGCGATGGTCTCGGCATCAAAGGCCCGACGTTCACTGGCGCAGAGATAGAGCACCCCCAGGGGGCGGCCCTCATTGAGAATGGGCACCGCTGCGGCGGCCTTGAGCCGGGTTTTTTCGGCCAGGTGATGCCAGGGCCGGGTGCGGGGATCATTCATGAAGTCGTCCGTCACCTCGGGGCGTCCCAGGCGGAAGGCGGTGCCAGCAATGCCCAGCCCTTCCGGACGGTTGGGGTCCGTGGAAATAACCGCGCGACGTGTCCTGTCCTGACCAGTGCCGGCCATCGCCACGACGTCCAGGTTACCACTGTCCTGATTGAACAGAAGGATATGGGAGGCCGCCAGTTCCCCGTGCTCCACCGCGACCCGGCAAACCTCGTTGAAGAGCGTCTCCGGCGTTTCGGCGTGCATGATGACCTCGTTGGTGGCACTCAGGGCCGCGTACATGCGCTTGGCATGGCGGGCCGACTCCTCCGCCAGCACCCGATCGGTTACCTCCCTCGACGCGGAAATGATCCAGGGCCGGCCATCGATCCGCACCATCCGGTGGTGGGGCTCCCACCACCCGCGGCGTTTGCCGTCCTTGCTGCCAGCCATATGCGGCTCGGCAGTCACACCTTCGGGTCCAGCCGACTGCACCTGCCGGAACAGCTCATCGGTTTCCTCACGGGTGCGGCCCGTCAGATGATAGCCCTTGAGGTTCATCAACTCTTCCCGCTGATATCCCGTCACCTCACAGGCGGTATCGTTCACGTAAATGAAGCGGTGAGTCTGCGGGTCCGAAATGAAGATCAGGTCCGGAGAGGCGTCCATCGTGGCCTGGAAGCGTTCGGTCATGGCGCGACGCAGCTCCTCGGCGGTGACGTCCCGTCCGGTTCCGCGAAGCCCCGGGCCATGCCCGTCGACATCCGGCACCGGTGCGCCGGCCAGTTCGACATAGCGTACGCCACCATCGGGCAGTACCCGGGAAAGCACCCGGTTCCGGAACGGCGTCAACGGACCTTCCCCAAGGGAGTCCCCAACCGGCTCAAAGCCCAGTTCCTGCCTGGTACGGCCAAGGAGGGTGTCGGCAGAGGCGCTGGCATCTCCCTCCAGATGGCGACCCTCAAGCCGGATCAGCCGTCCATTGGCATCCTGCTCCCAGATCCAGTCAACCCCAAACCCAAGCATTGCCTGTAAAACACCCCACTCGGGCGCCTGATTCTTTTTGTTATCAATTGTATCCTGCCCCATCATTACTCCTGCTTTGGGGGATCAATTAACCGGATTGACCGGGAGGGATACCGCACCAACCCTGATCTTGCCACGACCAGAATCTTTTCCAGCCAAAACCACCCTATCCGTCACGAATTTCCGCGTACAGGGCCGCCTACGGCAATGTGACAGACCTCCCGGGGCCTGGGAGCACTGCCTCAACGTTTCGGAGAAACAGGAGTCCCCATCAGGCGGAATTCTCTATCTCCTTGTCGCCGGAGATCGCCCAGGTGTTCTTGCCCCGTTCCTTGGCCTGATACATGGCCAGGTCGGCGGCCTTCATCAAGGCCTTATGATCTTTGCCATGGTCCGGATACAGACTGATGCCAATACTCAGCGTGATCGTCAGCGACAGGTTATCCACGACAACGGGCTCCCGCAGGGCTTCCAACAGTTTTTCCGCAACACGGACCGCGTGCTCACGACGGTCAATGTCCTGCACCAGCACCACGAACTCATCGCCACCAAGGCGGGCCAGCACATCGTGTTCACGCAACATGTCCTGAAGACGCATCGCCACTCTCTCAAGCACCCGGTCTCCCATATCATGGCCCCAGGTATCGTTGATCTCCTTGAAATTATCCAGGTCCACGAACATCAGGGCAGGGTTATGGCCCGTACGATTGACTGAAGCAATGGTCTGATCCAGCAGATCGGACAGCAGATTCCGGTTGGGCAGGCCGGTCAGCCCACAATGGGTTGCCAGATAGTGAGCCTTCTCCTCCGCCTCACGGCGCTCTTCCTCACTTTCGATGGTGCGCAGGGCAAAAGCAATGTTGTCCGCCATTCTCACCAGCAGGCCGACAATCTCCTCATCAAAAGCATTCTTCTCCCGTGAACACAGATGCAACGTGCCAATCGACTCCCCATCCTGCACGATGGGTACCGAGGCAACAGCCTTGAGCAACGTCCGACTACGCATCTGCCGGTGCCAGGGACCGGTTCGGCGGTCCTTGAAGTAGTCGTTGGACACGCATGGCTGACGGGTCCGAAACGCATTTCCATTAAGCCCGCGCCCTTCCGGTTTGTCTGGATCAATCGAGATAAGTGTGTCCTTTAGCACCTCGCGACCGTAGCCGGCCATGGCCTTCATTTCCAGGATGTCCGAACCGGGCCTGGGCATCAGGATCGCCGCCGTGGTCAGCCCCCCACTATCGATAGCCGCATCACAGACAGCCTGAAACAGTTCCTCCCGGGAGGACAGGCGAATGATGGCTTCGTTGGTGGAGCTCAGGGCCGCGTAGATCTTCTGGGTGCGGGCGGCCGCCCGCTCGGCCAGCAACCGGCGGGTAACCTCGCGGGAGACGATGACCACCACCTCGCGGCCTTCAATGATCCGATGGCGAAAATGGGCCTGCCACCAGCCCCTGCGTGATCGGGTCTTGTTCACGAGCAAACGGGGTTCGTCCGTGTAGCCTCTCTCCGCTGCCTGCCGGGCATTCTCATAGACGGCGCGAACGTGCTCGGGGGACTGCCCTGTCAACTCCGGGGCCGTCATGGTCAGCAGTTCATCAGTGCTGTACCCGGTCATGTCGCAGGTGGTCTGGTTCACGTACAGGTACTGCAGCGTCCGCACATCGCAGACAAGAATGCAATCCGGCGAGGAATTGAGTAAGGTCCCAAGATTTCTCTGCAGGCCCTCTTTAAAACCATCCCCTGCCATTCGCTACTCCAATCAGCGACTACTCGCATTGTTATTATGTCTGTCAGACTAGCCCGGTCGATCCAGAGTCGCCAGGAGACGTACAAAGGTGCCGGGCTTGAATCATTAATACGTGGGACTTAGGAGATTAGCCCGTTTGTGACGCGAGCGAAATGCTGGGATAGTGTTTTCACAGCCTTTTACAGTTTGCCAGTGTTCCCGTTCACCCAGCCCCTGGTCTGGCGCATTTCTCCACAGCACCAATCCGGCTGCATCCCTGCCCCGAAGCCCTACGGAACCGTCACAGTCCAATCAGGTCCACCAGCCAGGGTACGATCAGGGCGGTGGCGAACGCTGACAGGGCCATGGCCAGGCCGGAAAAGGCTCCCATGGTGTTGTTGACCTGGAATGCGCGGGCCGTACCGATGCCGTGGGCCGCCACCCCCATGGCAATGCCCCGGACACTGTCATCCCGGATGCGGCACACCTGGAACAGGCGGGTGCCCAGCACCGCCCCGACAATGCCGGTCACCACGACCAGTACCGCTGTCAGCGACGGCAGGCCGCCAATCGTCTCGGAAATGCCCATGGCCACCGGCGCCGTGGCCGACTTGGGCGCCAGTGAAAGCTGGGTCTCGGTGCTGGCCCCCAACAGCCAGGCCAGCGCAATGGAACTGCCTGCCGCGAACACCACGCCCGATACGATGGCAATGGCCACCGGCAGCCAGAGCTGGCGCAACCTCGACAACTGCTGGAACAAAGGTACCGCCAGCGCTACCGTGGCCGGGCCCAGCAGGAAATGGACGAACTGGGCGCCATCGAAATAGTCCCGGTAGGGAATACCCGTGACCAGCAATACCAGGATGATCATCGCCACCGCCACCAGCACGGGGTTCAGCATGGGAGAGCCGCCACTGCGCTGGTACAGGCGAAACGCCAGCAGGTAGGCCACCAGGGTCATGGTCAGCCCCAGCAGCGGCGAGGCGGACAGATAGACCCAGATATCGGCGAGATCCGGCTCAGTCATGGGATTGACCCTCCCGCTGATAACCTGGCGCCAGCCATCGGCTTGCCAACAGCATCACCCCGGCGGTAAACAGCATGGTCAGCAGGGTAGTCACCAGCAGCACCGCTACAATCGGCAGCCATTCAGCCAGCAGCCGGTCCGCGTGAACCATGATACCCACCCCCGCAGGCACGAACAGCAGTGACAGATGTGCCAGTAACCCCGTTGAAGCCGTGTCCAGGGACGCCGGTACCTGACGCGCCACCAGCAACACGATAAACAGCATCAGCATACCCAGCACCGGCCCCGGCACTGGCCAGTCCAGCAGGCGCACAGCTACCTCCCCCGCCAACTGGAACACCAGGAGCCAGGTAATTCCATTCAGAAACATCATAGGCAGACCCTATTATAAATGAGAAACATTGTCGTTTATCATGCAGCTTCCGATGTCCCTATCCCAGGCTGACGTTAATGGTACCGGATACACAGACACCGCAATCAAGAATTGAGCAGGTGCTGCGGTTCATCCACAGCCACCTGGACCAGCCTCTGACCGTGGCTTCCCTGGCCACCCTCGGCGGCTGGTCACGGTGGCAGTTCCAGCGGGTGTTCGCCGCCCATACCGGTTCCTCGGTGGCCCACTATATCCGCGAACTCCGGCTCAGCAAGGCGGCCGAGCAGTTGCTGTGCACCGGAGACCGCCAACTTGATATCGCCCTGGCCTGTGGCTTCGAATCCGATATCAGTTTCAGTCGCAGCTTCCGGCAGTACTTCGGCTGTTCTCCGGGCCAGTACCGCAAGCGTGGAGTCCGCTGTCACCTGCGGGCCCCCATTCCGGTGGAACCGCTACCCGCGCCCCCGCTCCACCAGAATCCCTACCGGACCCGGATACGCGTGGAGTCACGACCGGCTTTCGACGTAGTCGGCATGTCCTGTCACATCCATGGTATCTACTCTCCCACCCCGGACTTTGCCCAGCGGATACCGGACCTGTGGCAACGCCTGGGCGCCAGCCACAGTCTGCCGAAGGACGTCGCCCGGATGGGGGTGATGGACGTGTCGGGCGATGCCGGCGACCACTGCTTCCCCTACTGGGCCTGTATCGAAGCATCCGCCTGGCAGCAACTGCCTGACCTGCCACGGCTGACGGTACCCGCCCAGGAATATGCCGTGGTGCCCTTCCAGGGACCATTGACAGACCTGGAGAAGACCCTGTCCTGGTTCCTCAGCGACTGGCTGCCCGCCTCCGGCTACCAGGGCTGCTACGGTTTCGATCTGGAAATCTACCCCGCCCGACCGGACCCGGAACTGGCGGATGAGATTACCGTCGAGTACTGGGTACCCATCCGGCCCGCCGAGGGCAAAACCCTGCCCATGCACCAAATGGTTAAGTGAACACCTGTTAATCAAAATACAATGCGAATGATTATCATGACGCGTGCAGTAACGACACGCCCCCATTTTCATCGCAATGCAGGTAATGTTCATGCCATCCAAGACATTCTTCCATCGCTCCCTGCTGTCGCTGGCCATTGCCGGAATCGCCGTGCCCAGCGCCATGGCCCAGGATAACGACTCCACCGAACTGGCCCCGCTGACGGTCTACAGTGACACCTATCGGAATACCGCCACCAAGACCGCCCTGGAACCCGGGGAAACACCGCAGAGCATTACCGTGGTCGATCAGACCGCCCTTGACATGCGCGGCTCGGAATCCGTCGCGGAAGCCATGCGCTATGTACCCGGCGTGAACACGGAATTGCGGGGTGGTTCCGTCAACCGGCTGGACCTGTTCAGCATCCGGGGCTTTATCAACTACCAGAACTACTATGACGGCCTGCAACTGCTGTACAACGACTGGAACCTCCAGCCGCAGGTCGACCTGATTGCCGTTGACAAGGTGGAAGTCTTCCGGGGCCCTACGTCATCGCTGTATGGCAGTATGCCCCCGGGCGGCATGGTGAACCTGATTGGCAAGAGCCCATCCACGGAATCCTTCAATCGTATCGAAGTCACCGGTGGCACGCAGGATCTGAAACAGGCCTCCTTCGAAAGCACCGGCCAGATCGGCGACAGCGACCTTTCCTACAGCCTGGTGGCCCTCGGGCGTAGCCAGGATAACCAGGCCGCCACGACAGAGGAGGAACGCTACCTGTTCGCGCCATCCGTCGACTGGCGGGTCACCGACGACACCCTGGTCAACGTCAATCTCTATTACCAGAAAGATCCGGAAATGGGCATGTACTCCACCCTGCCCGCCTCCACACTGTTCGGAGACAACCCCAACGGCCATCTCGACCAGGACGCCTTCTCCGGCGACGCCAACTGGAACGAGTTCGACAAGGAAGTGCTGATGGCCGGCTACAAGATCAACCACAACTTCAACGACAACTGGAACTTCCTGCAGAACTTCCGGTTCACCGATGCCGACGCCTACCAGACCAATACCTATAGCACCAGCCTGGAAGCGGATGGCCGCACGCTGAACCGTGAAGCCTACCTCACCGATGAAACCACCACGGGTTTTACGGTGGATAACCAGGTATCCGGGCGCTTCAATACCGGCGCCGTGGAACATAATGTCCTGGTGGGCGTGGACTACATCGAACTGGATTCCGACGTCCGCTACGAAGACACCTACGTCTACGGTGTTGACGGCAGCGCTCCGTCCATCGACCTCTACAATCCGGACTACACCCAGATCGATCCCGATATGAACCTGTCCGGAACCCAGCTCACCTCTGACTTCGAACTGAGCAAGCGACAGCTTGGGGTCTACCTGCAGGACCAGATTCGCATCGGACAGCTGGTGCTGATTGGTGGTGCACGTTGGGACGACTTCAAGGGCACCGAGGAAGGCACCAAGTACGGCGCCCCGGTGGACAACGAACTGGAGCAGGACAACTGGTCCTACCGTGCCGGCGCCCTCTACGAGTTCGACAACGGCCTCTCCCCCTACGTGAATTACGCGGAGAGCTTCGAGCCCCTGGAAGGCAGCGACCGCAACGGCAACGAGTTCGATCCTTCCACCGGCAAGCAGTTCGAAGTGGGCACCAAATTCACATCAGCGGACAGCCGGCACCGGATCGATGTGGCCCTGTTCCATATCCTGAAGGAAAACGTACCGACCCGTGACCCGAACGGCACCGCCTACGACAAGATCCAGGCGGGCGAAGTCCGCTCCCGCGGGCTGGAGATCGAAGGCTCCAGCCAGCCCATCGACAACCTGCTGCTCTCCCTAGCGTATACTTACCAGGATGTGGAAGTGACCGAGGACAACACCGGCCTGGAAGGCAATACGCCCGTCTGGGTTCCGGAACAGATGCTCTCCGCATGGGCGGATTACAGCTTCTTCGACGGCAGTGTAGCGGGCCTGACCCTGGGCGCCGGCTTCCGCCACATTGGCGAGTCTGAACTCAATGCCACCAACACCGCCGGCAAGGTACCGGACGCCAACCTGGTGGACCTGGCGCTGACCTATGACCTGAGCCATGCGGCTCCGGGCCTCAGCGGAACCGAAGTCGGCCTGTCAGTGAACAACCTGTTCAACGAGGAGTACTACAGCTGCTTCGACGAACTGAACTGCTGGGTTGGCGAGGAGCGGACCGTTCAGGCCAAGGTGTCCTATACCTTCTGACCTCATTCCAAGGCCAGAACCATGAAGCCCGCCAACCGGCGGGCTTTTTTCTGGAAGCAGGCTTCTGCCGGTCACACGCTCGGCAACCCGGACAAGGCCATGCCCAGTTCCGCATCATCGTACTCGTAGTCCCCCAGCTCCCCGGCAAAATACGAGGTGTAGGCCGCCATATCGAAATGGCCATGGCCGCACAGGTTGAACAGGATGGTTTCGGAGGTGCCTTCCCGCTTGCAGCGCAGGGCCTCTTCGATGGCGCCCTTGACCGCGTGGTTGGCTTCCGGAGCGGGCACGATGCCCTCGGCCCGGGCGAAGAGCACACCCGCCTCGAAACATTCCCGTTGGGTATAGGCCGTGGCTTCGAACAGACCCAGCTCTTTTGCATGGGACACCATGGGCGCCATGCCATGGTAGCGCAGGCCGCCGGCATGGAAGCCCGGTGGCGTAAAGCCAGAGCCCAGGGTGTGCATCTTGGTCAGGGGCGTCATATGGGCCGTATCGCCGTAATCATAGGCGAATTTGCCCCGGGTCAGGGTCGGACAGGCGGAGGGCTCCACTGCCACGACCCGGCTCTTCTCCCCGCCCCGCAGGGCATGCCCCATGAACGGGAAGGCGATGCCGGCAAAGTTGGAGCCGCCACCAGTGCAACCGACAATCACGTCCGGCCAGGTGTCCGCCATTGCCATCTGTTCCATGGATTCCAGCCCGATAATGGACTGGTGGACCAGCACATGGTTGAGCACCGACCCCAGGGCATACTTGGTGTCCGGGTCCTGAACCGCCAGCTCCACCGCCTCGGAGATGGCGATGCCCAGGCTGCCGGTGTGGGCCGGGTTCTCCGCCAGCACCTTGCGCCCGAATTCCGTCATCTCCGAAGGCGACGCCACGCACTTCGCCCCGTAGGTTTCCATCACCGCCCGGCGGTAGGGTTTCTGGTCGTAGGACACCCGCACCTGGAACACATTCACATCCATATCGAACAGCGAGCCGGCGAACGCCAGTGAGGTGCCCCACTGGCCGGCGCCGGTCTCGGTGGTCAATCGGTTGATCCCCTCCTGCTTGTTGTAGAAAGCCTGGGGAATGGCGGTATTGGGCTTGTGGCTGCCGGCGGGACTGACCCCCTCGTACTTGTAGAAGATCTTCGCGGTGGTGCCCAGTGCTTTCTCCAGACCGTGGGCCCGGTACAGGGGGGCTGGCCGCCACATGCGGTAGACCTCCCGCACCGGCTCGGGGATCTCGATTTCCCGTTCGGTACTGACTTCCTGCTCAATCAGCGCCATCGGGAACAGCGGCTCCAGGTCCGCGGGGCCGACAGGCTGCTTTGTTGCCGGATGGAGCACCGGCGCCATGGGTTCCGGGAAATCCGCCTGGAGGTTGTACCAGGTTTTGGGCATGCGGGTTTCGTCAAGAAGGTATTTTGTTGTCATTGTTCAGGTCCTTGCCACCTTGGATGGATACTGAACATTACCATAGCAGGCGCGCCCCGAAACTGCCCCATATCGATCATCCCGCCATTTACCCGGGCCTTTAGTGGCTGACTTCATTACCAAATATTCGCCAACCGTACCCCGGCGCTCTGTTAATCTCGACGTCAGTTTCCGAACGGAAACAGGATTGACCCACGGACCTTCAAAGACCGTAAACGCAACCCCGAGGACGTACTATGAACAATGGATTTCGCGGACTGGCGGCTGCCACCCTGCTGCTGCCTGCGGCGGCCTTCGCCGAGAACCTGAGCTACAACTACCTGGAAGGCGGGCTGGCCCTCTACCCGGATTTCGAGTCGCAGGACCTGATTGGGCTCGATACCCGTGGTTCCGTGCTGTTGCACGAGAACATCTTCGCCTTTGGCGGCCTCAAGTTCCTGACCGACGACGTGGACCTGACGGCCCTGCACGCCGGTGGCGGCTACCGTCATGGCCTGGACGCCAAAACCGATATCTGGGGCGGCGTCACCCTGGAGTACCAGGAATACGAGTGGGATCGCGGTGGCGACGTGGACGATACCGGCCTGGGCTTCCGGGCGGGGCTTCGCCATCAACTGACGAATGACCTGGAACTGGGTGTTGGCGGCCGTGTGGTCACCGGGGACCTGGATTATGTCGGCCTCACCGGCACGGCCCGCTATGCCATCGAGCCCGACCTGAAGCTGTTCGCCGAACTGGATGTGTATGACGGCGAGCCCGGCGTACTCGGCGGCGTGACCTTCGAATTCTGAAGCTGACCATCAGGCCCCGCCAGCGCGGGGCTTTTTCCAGCCATCCTCCAATTGCCTCTCCCTGCCCCTGTGCAATAATGGATTTTTCACAGAAAACGAGCGTACACTCGCTATATGGTGTTCCAGGGATGACTCAATGCACCCGGCCACGACGCCGGGTCAGGCAAACGCCAACAAATACAATAAAGGACGTCTACTGATGAGGAGTCAAGGCATGAGCGATATGACCGTCGGCGCGGAAGAGCGCGCCACCTTCACCGACATGAAAGAGAGCACCCAGGAGGACTGGGACAAGATCGGCCAGTGCTACCGGGAATTCGCCAAGGGTCATCCGGACCGGATCCTGGATCACCTCAGGCTGCTCGACGGCGATTTCGGTGGCTTCAAGGTGGACCGGCTGACCCACTGCCTGCAAACGGCCACCTTCGCCTACCGGGACGGCAAGGATGAGGAATATGTGGTCTGCGCCCTGCTGCACGATATCGGCGACACCCTGGGCGCCTTCAACCACGCCGACATTGCCGCCGCCATCCTGGAGCCGTTCATCTCCGAGGAGAATCACTGGATGGTCAAGCACCACGCCATCTTCCAGGGCTACTACTTCTTCCATCACCTGGGCATGGACCGCAACCTGCGGGAACAGTACCGGGATCACCCCTACTACGAGCGGACGCTGGAGTTTGTCAGCAAGTACGACTCCCCCGCCTTCAACCCGGATGGTGAGGTGCTGCCCCTGGAGTTCTTTGAGCCGATGGTGCAGCGGGTGATGGCCAAGCCCAAGCGCTCACTGTACAAGACCATGTCCTGATCCAGGCCTGCGGCCTGTCGATGTGCCGTGCGGTCAATTCGCTGATCTACTGAGCCACTGAGAGCCTTGAGAGCAAGGCGCGGTGGCGAAGGTTTGGTGGCTCCAAATCGAGCCGGCGCAACGCGGCTATCAAG